>NZ_JBFAGV010000009.1:0-206906 GCF_040653855.1 Streptomyces sp. NPDC050856
CCTCGCCCACGACAGCACCGACGACGTGGCCCTCCTCGCCCTGCGCCTGCCGCCCGGACCGTGAACACGCGGCCGGCCCCCGCCCTCGGGTGAGGTCAGTCGTAGGTGACGTCGGACGCCTTGTACCGGCAGTACGTTCCGTCCGGGCCGCTGCCGAGCTCCTTGGGCTCCTTGCCGGTGTTGTTGCCCTGGAAGCGGGTGCAGATCTTCAGCTTCCGCTTGGCGTCACCGTGCACGCGCACCTTGCTGAGGGTGGCCGTGTCCCCGTAGTTCTGGTTGATGCCCACGACCGACTTGCCGGGTGCGGTGATGTCCACGTCGCTGATGACGACGGTGCGCTTGTACTGCTTGCCGCAGTTGCCGCAGGTGCGGACCAGCTTGCCGAAGTCCGAGACCTGGAAGCCGGTCACGGTCAGCGTGCCGGCGCCGTTGAACTGGAAGACCTTGTCCGACGCCTTCCTGGCACCGCCGCCCGTCACCGTGTAGGTGGCCGAGGCCGAGGTTCCCTTGAACGTGGCGGCGTCCTCGCCGACGTCCTCCCACCAGACGTTCTGCAGTGTGCAGCTGCCCGCACAGTGCACACCGTCGGCGGCCGGTGAGCCCAGGATGACGTTCTTCAGGACGGCGCCGTCCTTGAGCTTGAACATCGGGTCCTGGCCCTCGTTCTGGCCGTCCCCGCCGAGCGCGCCGCTGCCGTAGAACCGCTGCAGCTTGCCGTCGTACGTCCCCGAGACCTCGATGGTGCTGGTCACGGGCTTGTCCTGCTTGTCCTGCTTGGCCGACGGCCAGGCCGTGGCGGCGCCCGCCGGGGCCAGCATCCCGCTGCCGACGACCGCGGCGGCGGTCACGGCGAACCCCGCGACACCGCCGATCAGCGCCCGCCGGCCGGTCAGCTTGCGGCGGTGCCTGGCGCGCCGTTCCTGTTGCGTACTCAACTCACGCGGTCCTTTCGTTGTGGCGTCCTACGCCGTTCAGTGGCAGCCGCCCGGCGAAAGGTTGCCGGTGGGATGAGCTTTTTCGGCGGTGCTTCCCGCGGGCGTTCCCCACCGGGTGCCCGGCCGGGAGGGAAAGCTCAGCCGATGGGGCCGAGACGGGTGGCGAGGAGGGCGATGTCGTCGTCCGCGGAGGCGGGAACCAGGTGGGTGAGCAGGCTGTCGCACAGCCCGCTCAGGGACGGGAACGGCTGGGAGAGGAGATGGGTCAGTTCGGCGAGACGGTCGTCGATGTCACAGCCGCGGGCTTCGACGAGGCCGTCGGTGAACAGGACGAGGACGCTGCCGGGAGCGAGGGTGAACTCGGTGGTGGTGAAGGGGATCGAACCCACTCCCAGCGGCGCTCCGGGGGGTGTGTCGAGGAGCCGGGCGGTGCCGTCGGGGGCCACGGCCACCGGAGGCGGGTGGCCCGCGCGGGTGGCGTGGCAGTGACCGGTCGCCGGGTCGACGACGATGTAGAGGAAGGTGGCCAGCATCGGCTCGATGAGTTCGTCGAGAGCCGCCTCCAACTGGTGCAGCAGGTCGTCGGGGGCGAGGTCGAGCCGGGCGAGCGCCCTGACGCTCGCCGAGAGCCGGCCCATCACCGCCGCCGCGGCGATGCCGTGGCCCATCACGTCGCCGATGGCGAGCGCGGCCTTGCCTCCGCCGAGAGCGATGACGTCGTACCAGTCGCCGCCCACCTCGTTGACGTCGCTGGCGGGCAGGTACCGGTGGGCGACCTCGATCCCGGGCGGCGGGGTGATGTGCTGCGGCAGCATGCTGCGCTGGAGCACGACCGCGGTCTCGTGCTCCCGGAGGTACAGGCGCGCGTTGTCGATGCTCACGGCCGCGCGGGCGGCGAGCTCGCCGGCCAGGGTGACGTCGTCCGCGCCGAAGGGCGCGGCGGGGCGGGCCCGGTAGAAGGACGCGACACCGAGCACCACGTCCCGTGCCACGAGCGGGACCATCATGAACGAATGCACGCCCATGGCGAGCAGTTGTGCGGGCTTCGTGGAATGACGGGCGGCGGGAGCGATGGCCGCTTCGTCCATGCGGGCCACCAGGAAGGGCTGCCGGGCGGCCAGTGCCTGGGTGTAGGGGGCGGCGGCGGGAAAGGAGAGGGTCCTGCCGAGCGGGGCCAGGACGTGTGCCACGGCGGACCCGGTCAGCGGGGCCTTGCCCAGGCGCCGCAGCGCGACGCCCCCGGCCAGCCCCACACCGGTCTCCTCGCCGCGGGCCAGGGTGTCCAGGACGTCCACGGTGACGGCGTCGGCCAGGTGGGGGACGGCCAGATCGGCCAGTTCCTGGGCCGTGCGCTCCAGTTCCAGGCTGGCGCCGATACGGACACTGGCCTCGCTGAGCAGCGCCAGCCTGCGCCGCCCGGCCTCCGCCTCCGTGTGGGCCCGCTGCTGCTCGGTGATGTCGACCAGCGAGGCGATCACACCGATCGCCCGGCCGCCCGGATCCTCCACGCGCACGTAGGAGCACGACCACACCCGGTCGTGGTCGGGGTCGGCGGGCGTACGGCCGGTGCGGCGCCGGTCCAGGACCGGCTCGCCGGTCGCCAGGACCTGCCGCATGGCCTCCTCCATCTCGCCCGCGTTCACCTCGGGCAGCAGTTCGGCCAGGCGCCGGCCCACATGGGCGGCCTCGGACAGTCCGTTCATCGCCTCCAGCGCCGGGTTGACCTGGAGGAACCGCAGTTGTGTGTCGAGGATGGCGATACCGACCGGCGAGCGGACGAACAGCCCGTCCCACACCGCCGACGCCCCACGGATCCGGCGCGCCGCGTGGGCGTCGGCCGCGAAGACCAGCACCGCGGAGGCGTCCTGCCGCCGGCCGGACACCGGACACGCCCAGATCTCCAGTTCCAGCGGGTGCCCGTCGTGGTGCCAGGCGGTCACCGTGCCCATCACCCCGCGGCCCGTGGCGGCGGTCTCCCACAAGGACCGGCCCAGACTCCGGTCCGCTCCCGGGTGGAGGAGGTCGGCGATGTGCCTGCCCACCACTTGCGGTGGTTCGTAACCGAGCAGTTCCTGCGCCACGTGGTTCCAGCGCACGATCGTCCCGTCCGCGCCGGTCGCCACCTGTGCCACCGGCAGGGCCCCCAGCCATCCCCCGGCGCTCTGGGCGGCTCCGCTGATCAGTTCCTCGATCGGCAGTTGGTCACTCATCCGGCGGCCGTCCTCCCCCGGCCGGTGCCGCCCGGTGCGGCTCGCCCCGGCCGGTGCCCGCCGCCGTCGGGCCGTACGCCGTACGACCGCGCTGCCTCCACACGTTCCATGGTCACCCCTCCGGCCGGTGAACGCCGCTCGGACGGTCGCGCCGGCCCGCGCGGTGACCTGGCCGCCCCGCCCCTTGATCCGCCGGACCGGACGCGGACGTGGCCGGGCAGCCACCGCACCGGAGCGGGGCCGCCCCGCCGATCGGCGCGGGCCGGGTCAGTGGTAGGCGTGGACGACGGCGTGCCCCTTGCCGCGGCCGATCATCCACTTGTTGACCGGGGTGGTGATCAGGAAGGCGACGGCGAAGCCGCCCAGGAGCGCCGACCAGAACAGCCCGTCCGACAGGTGGGCGTCCATCGCGCCCGGTGTCAGGGCGATGATGCCGTTGTCGACCAGTTCCATCACCGCGATGGAGACGGTGTCGGCCGTGAGCGCGACCTTGATCGCCGCCTTGAGGGTCAGGCCGGCGCGCCTGACCGCGAAGAGGGTGAAGGAGTAACCGAAGACGAAGGCCAGCGTGATCGCGAGGACCATGGTCTGCACGTTGCCCCAGAGCAGGGCGGTGCCGATGACCATGCCCAGGATCTCGCCGATGGCGCACCCGGTGAGGCAGTGCAGGGTCGCCTTCGCCGCGGTCCCCCAGGACGCTCCGCCCCGGGCGTGGTTCCCGTGTCCGGTGTGCGCGGCGTGCTCGTGGGGGCCGTGGATCATCTCGCGCGCGGTCTGTTCGTGATCCGCGCCGGTGTGGTGAGTGCTGTGGTCCATGACGAGTCATCCCCATTCGGTCTCAGTGTGCCCCCGTCGAGGGGTCCCACAACAGGAACAATATACCCCCTGGGGGTATGCCGCCAAGACGGTGCGTCCGAGAGGTGACGACAATCGCCGACGAGGTCGGGACACGAGGAGAGGGGGGCGGGACGCGGAGAAGCGCCATTCTCCCGGAGCGACAGGAGAGCTACCCTAAAAAATGACATATCGGGCATTAGCGAGGGGATCGGTTCGATGGAAACAGGGACCCTCCTGGCGATCATCATCCCCGTTGTGGTGGTACTCGCTCTCGTCGCCGTGGCAGTCACTCTCCTCCAGCGCCGCCGGCGCCTGCGTGAGCGTTTCGGCCCCGAGTACGAACGGACGGTGGAGGACACCGGAGGGAGACTCGCGGCCGAGCGCGAGCTCAGCGCACGCGAGAAGCGCCATGACTCGCTGGACATCAAGCCGCTGTCCAGCGACGCGCGGGACCGCTACAGCCGGGACTGGGCAAGTGTGCAGGGAGAGTTCGTGGACCGCCCGGAGGACGCCGTACAGGACGCGGACCTCCTGGTGACCTCCCTCATGCGGGAACGCGGCTATCCGACCGAGGGGCTGAGCCAGCGGCTCAAGGACCTGTCCGTCGAGCACGGCCGCACGCTGGAGCACTACCGGGCCGCACACGAGGTCAACCGGCTGAGCACGGAACACGAGGCAACCACCGAGCAGTTGCGCGGTGCCATGGTGCACTACCGGGCGCTGTTCGACGAGTTGCTCTCCGATGGGGGCCAGGCCCGTCACACCCCGGCCTGACCTCAAGGCGTACGGAGGAGCGATGCAGAGCGAGCACACACCAGAACCGACCGAGAGCGGTCTTTCCACCGAGGACCTCGCCCAGCCGCGCGACCCGGGCACGAGCGAAGGGTTCGGGGAACGGTCCGAACCCCCGGCGTTTCCCGGTGAGGCCACGGGAGCCGGAAACACCACGGACCCGGAGGAGGACACCACCGGGTTCCTGACCCCGGAACGGACCCCAGAGGACGGGACGAGCCCGGCGGACACCACGTCCGAGGACACCGCCCCCGGAGCTTCCGACAGCGGAGAGACCACCCCCGGGACCCCGGCCTCCGGGGCGGCCGCTTCTCAGGACACCGGCCCCGGGGAGGGCGAGGCCCCGCAGCTTCTCAGGACGGAGGACGCG
Source organism: Streptomyces sp. NPDC050856 (assembly GCF_040653855.1). Lineage (NCBI taxonomy): Bacteria > Bacillati > Actinomycetota > Actinomycetes > Kitasatosporales > Streptomycetaceae > Streptomyces > Streptomyces sp. NPDC050856. Next base: position 5,145 of record NZ_JBFAGV010000009.1, read on the forward strand.
GAGAGCTTCCGCACCCGCTGGCAGGACATCCAGAACCAGTTCGTCGACGATCCGCGCGAGGCCGTGCACAGCGCCGACGCCCTCGTCGCCGATGTCATGCAGCGACTGGCCTCGACGTTCGCGGATCACAAGAGGGAACTGGAAGGACAGTGGAACCAGGGCGAGGAGGCGAACACCGAGGACCTGCGCATGGCGCTGCGCCAGTACCGGTCGTTCTTCAACCGCCTGCTCACCACCTGACCCGGCGGCGGGGAGGCGAGGACGCCGGGCCGGCAGCCGGGCGCCCGCCCGCCACGAACCACTCGGGTCCCGGCGCGGACCGGGCCCCCGGCGCGGTGCGCCGGGGGCCCGGTCCGGGGTGCGGTGTCACCGGCCGACCGTGCCACCGCCTCCGTAGGAGCGACGGGCGGCGTCGGCGGCCTTGTCGGTCTGGGTGTCGTACTTGTCCCCGGTCCGCTCGTCGACCAGGCGTTCGGCGCTCTCGACACCCTTGTCCGCCTGGTCCGGGTGGCCCTTCGCCATCTCCTTGGCCTTGTTCGCCATGTCGCCCAGCTTGCCCATGAGAACCTCCTGCGATGGTGCGGGGTGCGTCGTACTCCGGCGCTGGTACCCCGCGCTCCCGTCCCGAATCGGACCCGACCGGCTCGGACCGGACCGGACCGGACCGGATCGCTGTCGCCGGTACCCGGCCCGCGTCCGGACGGCGGGCCGCCTGCCGCGACGGGGCGGCGAGCCGCGGTACCGGTGGATCAGCGCGCCAGGGCGGTGTCCAGCCACCGCAGAACGTCGGGGGTCGCCGGGTCGGTGATGTCGGCGAACCCGTCGTGCTTGCGCAGGCACTTCGCCACGTACGGGCAGACCGGCACGAGGCGCTTCCCGGAGTCCCAGACGTCGCTCAACGCCTGCTGGACGAGCACGGATGCCAGGCCGCGTCCGGCGAACTCCCCGCCGATCTCGGTGTGGTGGAAGACACGCCGGTCCTCCTGGTCGCGGTAGGCGGCGAAGCCCGCGGTCACGCCGTCGACCAGGATCTCGTAGCGGTGCCCGGCGTCGACTCGTCGGACCGTCACAGCGGCAGCGGGCTGCGTCATGGTGGGCCTCTCGGTTGCGGCGTCGGCGCGGGCGCGGTGCGGGCGCGGGGCGGGGGTGCCCGCCGGGAGGGCTGGCAGGGCAGGACGACGCCGTCCTGGCCGCCGGCCTTCCGGGCGCGTTCGCCCGTCCGGCTGTTCGATCATGATCGCGCCGCCGACGTCGGTCGACCTCCGCAGCCGGACCTCATGGGCGAGAGGTGTAGTGGCGCCTGGCCCAGATGGGCAGCAACAACCACAGGGAGACGAGCCAGGCGGTGACGGCCGTGGTCAGCCACAGGGCGAGGGTGTCGTCCAGGGCCACCCTGAGCAGGAGGAGCAGGGTCAGGGCGAGGGTGGCGGCGAGCATGATGACGCCGATCTTGGCCATACGGGAGGCCAGGACGACGGTCTGCGGCTTGATGTGGCGGCCGGCGACCATGCGGTGCAGCGCCACCGGCCCGATCAGCGTGCCGACCGTGGCGGCACCGAGTGCGACAGCGGCGACGTAGATCGCCCGGTCGGTGCCGCCGAGGTCGGTGAACACCGGCTGGAAGACGGCGATGAGCAGGGCACCGAAGAGGATCTGCACACCGGTCTGCGCCACACGCAGCTCCTGCAGGAGTTCCACCCACATCCGGTCCGCGCGCTCCTCGGCGCTCTCGTCACGCCCCTGCCTGGAGGCGGACCCGGCACCCGGGCGACCGGATCGTTCGGCGTCTTCAGCCACGGCACTTCCCTCCGCCGACCGGCCCCCACCTGCCTCCATCATCACACCCCGCGGGGCGGGAGGCCGGGGCTCGCGCACCCCCAGGACCGACCCGGCCGGTCACCCTGGCGGCCAGCGACCCCCTAGCGATACGATACGTCTCGTCTTGATAGCTCCCTCGATCCCCACAGGAGAGACATCATGGAACGCTTCGTCGACGCCGCGCCCGGTGTACGCCTCTGGGTGGAGGACCGTGGTGCCACCGACGCGCCCCCGCTGCTGCTCATCATGGGCGCGCAGGCACCCGGCCTCGGCTGGCCGGACGAACTCGTGGACATGCTCGCCACCCGTCACCGCGTCATCCGCTACGACCACCGCGACACCGGCCGGTCCACCTGGGCGTTCGACGAACGGCCCTACCCCCTCACCCGACTCGCGGAAGACGCCCTCGCGGTGCTGGACGGCCTCGGTGTCACACGCGCCCATCTGGTGGGCATGTCGCTCGGTGGCATGCTGGCGCAACTCCTCGTCGCCGACCGCCCCGACCGGGTGCTCAGCGCCACTCTGATCGGTACCGTCGCACTCAGTACGGTCCCGTACGTCCGGCCCGACGGGACCCCGGTCCCGGCCGGGGAACTCCCCGGCATCGACCCGCGCCTGCTGGAGATGTGGTCCCGCCCCGTGACGGACCGCGGCCTGGACGCGGAGCTGGAACGGAGGGTCGGGCACTGGCGGATCCTGGGCGGCGATCGGCTGCCCTTCGACGCCGAGGACGCCCGCGCCCGGGAACGGCGGATCGTCGAGCACACCGGGCACTACGCCACCAGCACGGCGCACGCCCGCGCCGACGCCTCCGGCATGGACCGCACCGAGCGGCTCGCCCGGACCGAGGTGCCCACCCTCGTCGTCAACGCCCCCGCCGAACCGGTCCACCCACCGCCGCACGCCCACCACCTCGCCCAGGCGATCCGGGGCGCACGCGTCGTCGACATCCCCGGCATGGGGCACGCCCTCCCCCGGCAGGTGCACATACCGCTCGCCACCGCGATCCTGGACCACACCGGCGAGCGCTGACGCCACTGGCTCCGGGAGCGGAACACCTCCGGTGACCGGGCGGACCGGCGGAGGAGGAACGGCCGGGGGCAGCGGACGCCGCAACCACGCGAAACCACGTACGGTCGCTCGCGGCACCGGACGGGGAAGCGCACGACGACCTCGTCGCGCGGCGGGCCGGCCGCCGTCCGACCGGTGTGCCCCATTGTTCTCGCGCGACCCGGCTCACCCGCGGGTGCCCCGGCACGGTGGGGAGCGGTGCGCCTCGGCCGTGCCCCGACCGGCTCTGCGGTCCGATCAGCACACCGGGGATCCGCGCCGGCCCAAGTACGGGTGCGCGAGGACCGGCCAGCGGGGCACAAGACGCCTGTACGCGCCAACGTGCCGATGGGGGCCGAGGCGGAAGGGTGCTGTGATGAGCGTGAGCGATGCGGAGCGGGACGCCGGTGGGCGGCGGATGCTGGGCGGGCTGCTGGCCGCCAGCCATCTGATGCCACTGGAGCTGCTGCCGGGCAAGACGGCCGAGCACGCGCGGGCGGCGGGCTTCTCCGAGGTGCGGATCTACCTGGGGGACCTGCAGCGCAGGGTGCTGCGGTTGCTCACCGGGCTCGGGCCCGACGCGGGCGGCGGAGCGGACGGCGAGGACGGCGAGCTGGCGATGGAGACGTCGCTGGCCGGGCGGGCGTACCAGTTGGGGCGGATCCTGCCCGGCGCGCCGGCGGAGCCGGGGCCGGGACGTCCGGCGGGGGCGGAGGGCAGGCAGTGGTGGGTGCCGCTGCTGCACGGCGCCGAGCGCCTGGGCGTACTGCGCGTCACCACGGCCCTGGAGGACGCGCGGGCCGAGGAGGACATGAGCCACCTGGCCTCCCTGGTGGCGCTCATCGTCCACAGCAAGCAGACCAGCAGTGACTCCTTCGCCCGCCTGACGCGCAGCGCGCCGATGAACATCGCGGCCGAGATGCAGTGGCACCTGATGCCACCGCGCTCGTACGCCGACGGGCGGGTGGTGATCTCGGCGTCGATGGAACCCGCCTACCAGGTCAGCGGGGACGCCTTCGACTACTCCACCGCCGGTGACGTGGTGCACTTGGCGATCTTCGACGCGATGGGCCACGACACGGCGGCCGGGCTGAGCGCCAACCTGGCCATGGCCACCTGCCGCAACTCCCGCCGGCAGGGGGCCGGCCTGGTGGAGATCACCGAGCGGATCGAGGCAGCCCTCGTCGAGCAGTACGGCCACGGCCGCTACGTCACCGGCATCCAGGCGGACCTGGACGCTTCCACCGGTGTGCTGTCCTGGGTCAACCGCGGCCACCACCCGCCGATCCTGATCCGCGGCGACGGCGGCCCCACCCACCTCTCCTGCCGCCCCGCCCACCCCATGGGCACCGGCCTGGGACTGAAAGTCACCGTGTGCCGCGAACAGCTGGCGCCCGGGGACCGGATCGTGCTCTACACCGACGGCATCACCGAGGCCCGCACGAGCGGCGGCACCGAGTTCGGCCTGGAACGCTTCACCGACTTCATCCTGCGCCAGCACGCGGACGGCCTGCCCGTCCCGGAGACCCTGCGCCGCCTGACCCGCGCCGTCCTGGACCACCACGACGGACGCCTCCAGGACGACGCCACCATCCTGCTGTGCGAGTGGCTCGGCCCCCGCGCCGAACCGACGGCCCAGGCAGCGGGCCTCGTCGGCATTCCCGGCCCGCAGACGCCCCAGCACTCCCCGCCGTGAGGAAAGGCGTCCCCGAGCCCCCGAGCGGGGGCCCGGTCCTCGCGTCCGCGGTGGCGTACGGGCGTTCCGGCGGACTCCGGCCGGCGCGCTGGGGCGGTGAGCCGCCGCCGGGCCGCTTGCCCGCGCGCCGCACGGCCGGCGGCACCCGTCGTGACCGCGAGCGTCCCGGGTCGGCCCGTCCCGGGCCGCCGCGCCCGGCCCCCGCCCGTCCGCGTGGTGCGTCCGTCCGCGTGGTCCGCTCGGCGCCTCGGGCGGGCGCCGGGCGCCGGCAGCGCGCTCAGTCGCCCCCGGGGAGGTAGTACGTCTGCCGGAGGAAGGCGGCCATGTCCGCGAGTGCCTGGGTGTAGCCGGCCCGGTATCGCGCGTCGGTGTCGGTGCGCCGGCCTTCGGCCTCCGCCCAGCGGTCCAGGTGCAGGGCGATGTGCAGATGGTTGCGGTACAGAGCGCCGTCCTCGCCGCCGAGTGCGGCTCGCGCCCGGGCCTCGTCCCAGTCGTCGAGGGCACCGGTGTCGAAGTCCAGCAGTTCCTCGTCGGAGAGGTGCACGGTCCTCCTCCTCGGTCAGCCCCGAGCCCGCCGGACCGGCCGATGGCCGGTGGCGGTCTCCACTCGCCGGCCCCGGCCGCCGGGGCCGGCCTTGGACCCGGTGGATTCCCGGGTACCCCTCGGCGGCGGGGCCCAGCGCGGGAGGCGCCGGGCCGGTGCTCGTGGCCGGGGGTCCCGGCCGGCACTCACGCGCCCGGGCGCGCCTGTCCGGCGGGCCCCGGCCGTGAGCACTCCCGTCCGGTCGCGGTGGTGCGAGGAGGGACGGAGTGGCACCGGCACCCACCGGCGGCGCGCCGGCGGGTGCCGCGCCCCGGCCCCGTTTCTCGTACCGCCCTCCCCCGCCGGCGGCCGTCCTCAGCCGGTGATGTCGATCCTGCCGTCGTCCGAGGCCCGGCCGGCGGGCGCCGCCGCTTCCGCGCCCTTCCCGGTGATGCCTCGCAGCATCGACGTCAGGTCGACCCCGGTGGCGGCGTTGAGCAGTTCGATGCCCTGCGTCACATTGTTGGCGACCGTGCGCGGCAGCTGGCCGGCGCCGTCGGTGGAGATGACGGTCAGCTTGTCGATCGCGCTCAGCGGCTCCGCGGCCTTGCCGACGACCTGGGGCAGGATCTCGACCAGCATCTGGAGTACCGCGGCGTCGCCGTACTGGGCGAAGGCGTCGGCCTTCTTCCGCATGGCCTCGGCCTCGGCTCCGCCCTTCGCGGCGATGGCGGCAGCCTCCGCCTCGCCCTCGATGCGCACGGCGTCGGCGAGCGCCGCCCGGTGGGCCTTCTCACCCTCACCCGTCAGCCGGGCGCGCTGGGCCTCGGCCTCGGCCTCCTTGACCTGAGCGATACGGCGGGCCTCGGCCTCCTGTTCGGCCTGGTAACGGGCGGCGTCGGCGGGCTTGCGGACCTTGGTGTCCAGCTCACGGTCGGTCAGCGCGGCCTGCCGTTCGGCGACCTTCTCCTGCTGGCTGAGGATCTCCTGCTGGCGGTCGGCCTCGGCGAGCGGCCCGGCGGCCGCGGCCTTCGCGGCGGCCTCGTCGGTCTCGGCCTTGATCTCGGCCTGCTTGAGCGCGAACGTCCGCTGGGCGATCGCGATCTCCTCCTCCGCCTTCAGCCGTGCCTGCTCCGACGCCCGGCGGGCGACGGCCTCGGCGATGTCGGCCTCCTGCTTCGCACGGGCGGCCTCGGGGCGGCCCAGGTCCTCCAGGTAGGAGCCCTCGGTGGTGATGTCCTGGATCTGGAAGGCGTCCAGCACCAGGCCCTGCCCGGACAGGCTGGCCTCGGCCTCCTCGGCCACCTGGCCGGCGAAGGCGGCCCGGTCACGGATGATGTCCTCCACGGACATCCGGCCGACGATGGACCGCAGCGCGCCCGACAGCACCTCCTGGGTGAAGCCGACGATGCCGTCCTGCTGCATCAGGAACCGCTGGGCGGCGGCGCGGATGGAGTCCTCGGTGCCGCCGACCTTGACGATCGCGACGCCCTCCAGGTTCGCCTTCACCCCGCGCAGGGTCACCGCGCCGCGCACGGCGACGGGGATGTGCCGGGAGGACAGGTCGAGGGTGAACTTCTGCTGGACGAAGGGGACGACGAAGACGCCACCACCGACGACGACCTTCTGGCCACTGTTGTCGGTGAAGACCCTGCCCGTCTCCGGATCGGTGGACTTCTTGCCGCGACGGCCGGTGATGATGAACGCCTCGCTGGGACCGGCGACCTTGTAGCGGGTGATGACGACGAGGGCGAGCAGCACCATCAGAACGACGATGCCCACCACAGCGGTGAGTACAGGGCTCATACAGATATTCCTTCGTTGGTATGCGTGGGCATGGAGGGGTGCGGCTTGGACGGGTGTGACGGGTGTGGAGAGGGGTGCGCGGCCGGGGTCACCGTGTGACGGGCCTGACCGAAACGGAGGTGGAGGACAGCACCGCGTCGACCCAGACCTCGGTACCGCGGGCGACGGGTGTGGCGCTCTTCGCGGCGTACTTGACCGGCTGTCCGCCGAGGTGGAGCAGCACTTCGCCGTAGCCGGTCGCGGGGATCGCGGTGACGACCGAGCCGGCGGTGCCCATGAGGTCGTCACCGCGTGGTGCCCGATCGGTCCGGGCGCGCATGAGGGCACCGCTGAACCGCCAGGTCAGCCAGGCCGCCCCGGTACCGGCGAGGGCGCCGGCGCCGGTCGCGGTGGCGGCTCCGAGCCCGGTGGCGCCGAGCGTGAGCGCCCCGCCGAAGCCGAGCATCGACACGAACCCCGCGATCACGGGCAGGGACAGCAGGCCGTCCAGCCCGCCGCCGAAGCCGTCGAACACTCCGTCGAGCAACCCGTCGAAGAGCAGCGCCAGGACCAGCAACGCGAGTCCTGCGAAACCGAGACCGAGAAACCATCCCATGGGGCATCCTTCACCGTTGGTGGACATTGGGCGGGGCACCGCTCGCACGGCTCAGGCCCTCCGACCGCCGACGGTTCGCCGGGAGGAGCGGCTGGCACCGCCGGCTCGTGACGGGACGGCGGCGAGGTCGTCGGCGTCCGGACGCGGGTGACGGGCACGTCGGTGCCGGTGTGACGGCGGCGAGCAGGGGACACCCGGGGCGGTCGGGGCGAACGCCGCCTCACGCCGGGGGCAGCCGGCCGGCGGCAGGAGCGGCCGGTGGACCGCCGGGGCGAAACCCCGCCCGGGCCGGGCCGCGACCGGGTTCTCCCGCCGGCCGGGAGTCCCGGAGGGAACGGGGCACGCACGGCCGTCGGCCGGCAGCACCCCACCGGCGAGGAGGGGGGACGCGGCGGCCAGTGCCGTCCGCGCCGCCAGGCCCGACAGGAGCACCGCGCTGAGCAGCGCGGCTCCGAAAACAGCAACGAGTGCCATGGGACCCCCCGGATCGGCGAAGACATGTGTCCTCTGTCGCCGACCAGGCTTCCCGGCACTCCGCTGTCGACCTTACACGTTCACTACGTGCTTTTGACAGGTCCTTGGCGAGGGCACCGTACCGTCCGCACTCGGTGCGGGACGACCGGGGTCGTCGACGGCGGTCCGCGCGCCGCTCGGCCGTCCGGCGCCCCGTGGCCGCCGGGCGGTACGGACGCCGGCACCGGGTCAGCGGGGGCGCCGGGACGGATGCCGCGGCTGCCGTGTGCCGTCCGCGGCGCGGGCGGCTTGTCCGCTCAGCGGATACCCGACTTCGCGTAACGGTCCGATTTCGTTCGCTGGGACTTTCGAATATTACTGATGGTTATGTGATCTGCGTCACTAAAGAATCCGTAAAGGTCGTGGTAGAACTACGCAACTTCGCAGGTGGCACCACCCCTCGCCACACTGTGGAGCAGCCGGCACGCACCGGCAGTACGACCAGGGTGATCACGTTCCGAGTCCGCGGATACGGCACCCAGGGTCGCCGATCGGACAACGGCGTTCGCTCAAAGACCGCACACCAACCGGTGCACCCCTCCCGTGCCCCGGCCCTGCGCATCGAGGTAGCCACAGTGTCACTCGACTCCATCACCCAGTCCGTCGACGAAGCCGTCAGCGGATTCTTCGAGCCCATAGCCACCTGGCTCGGAGAAGTCGTCTTCTACGCCGTGCCCGTCGGGGGTACGGACCTGCCCCTCATCGTCGCCTGGCTCGTCATCGCCGGCCTGGTCTTCACCGGCTGGTTCGGGTTCGTGCAGGTCCGCAAGTTCCGTCTCGCCATCGACGTGGTGCGCGGGAAGTACGACGAGAAGGGGTCGGCCGGCGAGGTCAACCACTTCCAGGCGTTGACCGCCGCCGTCTCCGGCACGGTCGGTCTCGGCAACATCGCCGGCGTGGCGGTCGCCGTCTCCATCGGCGGCCCCGGCGCCACCTTCTGGATGATCCTGTGCGGCCTGCTCGGCATGGCCACCAAGTTCGTCGAGGTCACGCTCGGTGTGAAGTACCGCGAGGTGCACGCCGACGGCACCGTCTCCGGCGGCCCGATGCACTACCTGCCCAAGGGCCTGGCCGACCGATTCGGCAAGAACGGCAAGACCCTCGGCAAGGTCCTCGCGGTCCTCGCCTCCTTCTTCGTCCTGTTCTTCGGCCTCTTCGGCGGCAACCTCTTCCAGGTCAACCAGTCCTACGCCCAGCTCGTCTCCGTCACCGGCGGCGAGGGCGGCCTGATGGGCTCCTCCGCCGGCGCGCTCTTCTTCGGCATCCTGATCGCCGCGCTGGTCGGCATCGTCCTGCTGGGCGGCATCCGCTCCATCGCCAACGTGACCAGCAAGCTCGTGCCCGCCATGGCCGGCATCTACATCGCGGCCTGCCTGGTCGTCATCCTGGTGAACGTCACCGCCGTGCCCGCCGCCCTGGTCTCGATCGTCGAGGGTGCCTTCAACCCGCAGGGTGTGGCCGGTGGTGTGCTCGGCGCCCTGATCATCGGCTTCAAGCGGGCCGCGTTCTCCAACGAGGCCGGTCTCGGCTCCGCCCCCATCGCGCACTCCGCGGTCAAGACCAAGCACCCCGCCAGCGAGGGCTTGGTCGCGCTGCTGGAGCCGTTCATCGACACCGTCGTCATCTGCACGATGACCGCGCTGACCATCGTCGTCGCCAACCCCGCCAGCTGGGCCCAGGCCCGCAAGGACGACTCCATCGGCGGCGTCACCATCACCTCCGACGCCTTCGCGACCGTCCTGCCCTGGTTCCCGTACATCCTCACCGTCGCGGTGATGCTGTTCGCCATCTCCACGGTGCTGACCTGGGGCTACTACTGCATGAAGGCCTGGACGCACCTCTTCGGCCGCAGCCAGGCCAGCGAGCTGACCTTCAAGATCTGCTACACGCTGTTCGCGGTCGCGGGTTCCCTGCTCACGCTGCAGACGCTGATCGACATGGCCGACGCGGTGCTCTTCATGCTCGCCGTCATCAACATCATCGGCCTGTACCTCCTCGCCCCGGTCGTCAAGCGCGAACTGAACTCCTTCCTGGAGTTCGTCCGCGCCCGCAAGGCCGGCGAACTCGACGAGTCCGGTGAGGCCGAAGAAGACCCGGAGCCGGTGAGGACCACCGTCTGACCGCCCCCGCGGCCCGGCTCCCGGAGGAGGGCCCGCGCACACCTCGCGCCTGGGTGTGCACGGGCCCGCCGCCATGCCCGCCAGACCCCGTTTCCGCAGGTGAAATGGGGTCTGGCGGGCCGCGCGGCAGGCGGTTAGGGTGTGAACAACGCGTCAACGCCCCACCTTCGTGGGCAACGGCGCGCGGTGTGCCGGGAAGTCTGGTCGGCGTCCTTGGGGCCGTATGCCCTCATGTCGACGCCCCGGAGGTTTCCCCGATGTCCGCCGCGCCCCGCGAACGCTCCCCCTTCCTCGGCCTGCTCCCGCTGCCGGAGCGCAACGCCGTCGTCCAGGCCCTCCGGACGGAGACCGTCGGCGGGCTGGTGCTCCTCGTCGCCGCCGTCGTGGCACTGGTGTGGGCGAACACCCCTTGGAGCGGGGTCTACGAACAGATACGCGACTTCCACTTCGGCATTCCGGCCCTCGGTCTGGACCTCTCGGTGGAGCACTGGACAGCCGACGGGCTCCTGGCCGTCTTCTTCCTGGTCGCCGGCATCGAGCTGAAACGCGAACTGGTCGTCGGAGAGCTGCGCACCCCCGCCACCGCGGCACTTCCGGTCATCGCCGCGGTGTGCGGCATGATCGTGCCCGCCGCCCTGTACGCCGCCACCGCCGCGGCCGGCGGCGGGAGCCTGGAGGGCTGGGCGGTCCCCATGGCCACCGACATCGCCTTCGCGCTCGCCGTTCTGGCCGTGCTCAGCACCCACCTGCCCGCCGCGCTGCGAGCCTTCCTGCTCACCCTCGCCGTCGTGGACGACCTGGGCGCGATCCTCATCATCGCCGTCTTCTTCACCAGCGACCTGAATCTCGCGGCGCTCGGCGGGGCCTTCGCGGGCCTGATCGTCTTCTACGTGCTCCAGCGCTGCCGCGTCCGCGGCTGGTGGTGGTACGTCCCGCTCGGCGTCGTCACCTGGGCGCTGATGTACAACGGCGGCGTCCACGCCACCGTCGCCGGCGTCGCCATGGGCCTGATCCTGCGCACGACCCGCGACAAGGGCGAGACCGCCTCGCCCGCCGAGCGCACCTCCCATCTGCTCCACCCCGTCTCCGCGGGTGTCGTGGTGCCCCTGTTCGCACTCTTCGCCGCCGGCGTCGGCATCTCGGGCGCCGCCCTGGCGGAGGTCTTCACCCGGCCCGAACCGCTCGGGGTCGTGGTGGGACTGGTCATCGGCAAGACCCTCGGCATCTTCGTCGGCACCTATCTCGCCGCCCGGTTCACCCGGGCCCAGCTCAATCCCGAACTCGCCTGGGCGGACGTCCTCGCCATGGCGGTACTGGCCGGGATCGGCTTCACCGTCGCCCTGCTGATCGGCGAACTCGCCTTCCCCGACCCGGCCGCCGTCGAGCACGTCAAGGCCGCTGTCCTGACCGGCTCCCTCATCGCCGCCGCTCTCGCCGCCCTCCTCATCAGACGGCGCAACGGCGTCTACCGGCGCCTGTACGAGGAGGAGAACCGCGACGACGACCACGACGGCATCCCGGACATCTATCAGCGAGCAGACGCGGGCGAGCGCTGACGAAGCGCCCGGACGTCACGTCGGCGGAGGACGGGATCCCGCTCGCCGGCGGGACGTCGGCCCCCGGCCGCGGTGCGCGGCCACCGGGCCATGGCCGGCCCCGTGTGTCAGCGCCGCTCAGCCCGCCCGCCCGCGCGGCTTCAGCGCCACCGGCGGGAGTTCGGGGGCAGGCAGCCGGCTCCCGTCGTAGCCACGCACTTCGCCGAAGCGGTCGCCGCTCATCCAGTCCTCGCGGGCCTGGCGGATCTCCTCGTGGGACCGCCCGATGAAGTTCCACCACATGACGATTCGTTCCTCGAACGGCGGCCCGCCCAGCAGCACCGTTCGAGCGGCGGTGTCCGTCTCGTTCGTCAGCGTCAGTACGGCGCTGCCCGGCCCGAGGTGGCCGAGCTCCGTCGGGCGCAGCAGCGTTCCGGCCATGCGGACCTCCCCCTGGTCGACGAGCAGGCCGTGCTCGAACCCGGCGTCGACCTCCAGTGTGGTGGTCGAGCGGGGCGGGAGGACGAGTTCGGCGCCGACGAGGGGGGTGAGGGTCCGCACGGGAGAGGTGTCACCGGCGAGGGACCCGAGGAACACCCTGATGTCGGCTCCGGCCACCCGGACCGGACTCGGGGCGTAGTGCTGGAAGGCGGGGCCGGTGTGCCGGTGTTCGCCGGGGAGCGCCAGCCAGAGCTGGACGCCGTGCAGGACGGTCGTGCCGGGGGTGGAGACCTCGGAGTGGCTGATGCCGTGGCCGCCCGTCATGAGGTTCAGCTCCCCGGGGCGGACGAGGGCGTGGGTGCCGAGGCTGTCGCGGTGCTCGATCTCTCCGCTGAACAGCCAGCTCACGGTCTGCAGACCGGTGTGCGGATGGGGGGCGACGTCCATCCCACCGGTGCCGGCGACATCGTCGGGGCCGTAGTGGTCGACGAAGCACCAGGCCCCGATCAGCGTCCTGGTCCGCTGCGGCAGCGTGCGCCGTACCGTCATCGCCCTCGGGCCGCCCAGCGGGACGTCCCGCGCGGTGAGCAGGTCGACCGCCGGCGCCTGTCCGGCGGTCCCGGCGGCCCCGGCGGTCCCGTGGGGCGGTTCGGCGGGTTCCCTCTCGGCGTCGCTCATCGCACGCTCCCCCCTCCAGGAGTCGTTCCACACACAGTCATTTCATTTTCAACAACTGTGGCCGATGATACGCCGCCCCGGACATGCCGCGAGGCCGGCGGCGGGTCATGCCCTGCGGCCTGGCCCACCGGGCGCCGGAGCGCCGTGCTGACGGTGCGCGCCACCGGCTGACGGTGCGGCAGCCGGTCCGGGCGGCGGGCGCGGGCCGGACGGGCGAGTGGGTTCCCCGCAGGCGTCGTGGAGGACAGGCGGCCGGGCGGCGGGTTCAGGCCGCCGCCGCGGCCGTCTGGGCGTCCAGTGCCGCGAGCAGCCAGTCGTGCGCGGAACCCGGGGTGGGCTCCGTCCGGCCACCGGGTGGGGTGATCACCTCGGCCACCAGCTCCCAGTACCGGTCGATCCGCGGGTCGGCCGCGAGCTGCCTCGCCAGCAGGCGGCGGAAGTCCGGGGTGTCCCGCGCGCCGTACGCGCTGGCGTACGCGGCCACGAAGCCGTCCAGCGCCTCACCCGGGTGCGGGGGCCGGTCCTGGCGCAGTTGTGCGCCCGCCAGCTCGTACGCCTCGGCCAGGCCCGCGTACAGGACGGCCGCGCCGCGCGCCCCCGTGGCCCTGTGCGCCTCGGGCTGTGGCTGCTCGTCGCCCGGGCACGGGCGGAGCACCAGGTCGTTCAGCCGCGCGAAGGCGAGGACCTGGGCCGGGCCCGGGTCGTCGGGCGGCGGCGGGACCGCCGCCTCCAGGAAGGCGGCGGTCGCCCGGGCCGGCATCCGGGACGGCAGCCAGCCGCGCCAGAACCGCGCCAGCGGGGCCGTGCTCGGCGGTGCGGTGACCGCGCCGACCAGGCGCAGCCGGTCGGCACGCTCCCCGGGCGGGCACTCCTGTACCAGCCGCAGCGCCGCCTCCCGCCAGCGCAGGGCCGTGAGCCGGGAGCCGAGTTCACGGAGCTGCCCGGCGACGACGTCCTCCAGCACGCCGCCCGCCCCGTCCTCCGCGTCCAGGACGCGGCGCACCGCGGGGAGCGGCAGGTCGAGGGCGCGCAGGGAACGGATCAGGCGCAGCCGGTCGAGCGCGTCCCGGCCGTACCGGCGGTGCCCGCCGGCGCTGCGGGACGCCTCCGGCAGCAGGCCGTTGTCGGAGTAGAACCGGACGGTCTTCACGGTGACTCCGGCGCGCTCGGCGAGCTCGCCGATGCCGCAGAGACCGTCGTGCGACGTGGACACTTGAACCTCCCTCAGGGGGAGTTCCTACGGTACCGGCGAGCGCGGCCCGGTGATCCGGCCGGGCCGCGGGCGACGACGTACTGAGGAGAGGCCATGACCGTATTCATCCTGGTTCCCGGCGTGTTCACCGGCGCGCATGTCTGGGAGGAGACGGCCGCCCGACTGGCCGCGGCGGGGGCCGACGTGCACGCGGTGGCGCTGACCGGACTCGGCGGGCCCCCCGGTGAGGCGGGAGGCGGTATCGACCTGGAGACACACATCGCGGACGTGCTCGCGGTGATCGACTCGGTGGGCACGACGGCCGGCCGGGAGATCGTGCTGGTCGGTCACGACTACGGCATCCACCCGGTGCTGGGCGCCGCCGACCGGCGGGCGGAGCGCATCGCCCGGATCGTCCACCTGGACGCCGGCATACCGCAGGACGGCGTCCCGGCCCTGGCCGCGGTCCCCGACCGGTCGCTGCGCGAGCGACTGGTCGCGCGCGCCGAGCCGGGCGGATCGGGCGGATCGGGTGAGCCGGGCCGGCCGGGCGGATGGCCAGGGGCGGGCGGCGCGGCCCGGGCCGGGGAGTTGCCGCCCCCGGCCCATGACGAGTGGCCGCGCTGGGGCAGCACCGCCGGCGTTCCCGGCGCGGCGCTGGACCGGCTCACCGCGCTCGCCGCGCCGCAGCCGCTCGGCACGCTGCTCCAGCCACTGCGGCTGACCGGCGCGGTGGCCGACGTTCCCACGACCGGGGTGCTGTGCACCGGCAACGGCACGAGCATCGGCATGGTCCAGCTACTGGTGGATGCCGGCGACCCCGCTCTCCAGAGGCTGACCGGCCCCGGGGTGACCTTCTTCGAACTCCCCACCGGGCACTGGCCGATGCTGTCCTGCCCCGCCGAGCTGGCGGACGTGCTGCTGCGGGCCGCGTCCGGCGAGGGGCACCGGCTGCGGCCGGCCGACGCCGCCGAACCGCCCGCGCACCTGCGGCCGTTCCTCCTGGACGTGCCCGAACTGCCCCGCGAGCGGACCGGGAACATCGACCTGTACCTGCCCGGCGCCGAGGGCCCGCGGCCGGCCGTGGTGTTCGTGCACGGCGGTCCCGTGCCCGCCGGGGCCCGGCCGACCCCGCGGGACTGGCCGACCCTGATGGGGTACGCCCGGTACGCGGCCGGGCAGGGAGTGGTGGGCGTGACCCTCGACCACCGGCTGCACGACGTGGCCGACTACGAGCGCGCGGCGGCGGACGTGGCCGCCGCGGTGGACCGGGTCCGGGCCGATCCCCGGGTGGACGCGGACCGGGTCGCGCTGTGGTTCTTCTCGGGCGGCGGTCCGATCACGGCGGACTGGCTGGCGACGCCCCCGGCGTGGCTGCGCTGCCTGGCGGCCGACTACCCGATCCTGGCGCCGCTGCCCAACTGGGGTCTGGCCGACAGCCGTTTCCACCCGGCACGAGCGGTGGCGGGCGCGGGTGACCTGCCCATCGTCCTGATCAGGGTGGGACGCGAACTGCCCGAGATCGCCGCCACCGTCCAGGAGTTCCTTTCCGCGGCCGAGGACCACGGCGCGGCGGTGGAGGTGGTCGATGTGCCGCACGGCCGCCACGGTTTCGAGACCCTGGACCTCACCGACGAGTCCCGGGGGGCCGTGCGCCGCGCGATGCGCTCGGTCCTGGCTCACCTGACGGGCTGAGCCGGGCCGCCGCCCTCCCCTGCCTCCGGGCCGCATCCCGCCGCAGGGCCGGCGGGGTCCGGCCCGGTCGGGGAGCGAAGTGCCGGGCCTCGACGCGCCGCCGGACCGGGCACCCCGCGCCCACGCCTCGCTGCCCGCTCCGGGGGCTCCGGGACGCGCGCCGGACGCACCGGGCCGACCAGCGACCTCAGCATGCCGATGCCCGCCACGACGGCGGCGAGGTGCAGCACCGCGGCGACCGCGAGGTTCTCCGGCGGGGTCGCGTCGCTCGGGCGGGTCAGCGCGACGAACAGCGTGAGTGGCAGCTTCCAGCCGCTCCACGCGAAGAGAGAACCCGACCCGAGCCAGCCGAGCGCCAGCAGCCACTGGCGGGGCAGCCGGGTGGGACGTGCCCGGGCGAGCGCCCGGACGGCGGCGGAGCCGGCCAGCGCCCAGCACGCGCCCAGGCCGGTGAGCAGGTGCCCCTCGATGTGCCGCTCGGCCGGACGCGCGATTCCCCAGGTGCCGCCGACCGCCCAGTACAGCCAGACCAGGCCGACCACGGCCGCGACGGGAGCGGCCCACGGCACCCGGCCGTCGCCTCACCGGCTCGCCCGGTGAACACTTCCGGCCAGCGCCGCCGCAGGTGGGCGGGGAGCGCCAGGGCGAGGCCGAGCCCCGTTCCGACGAAGCTGACCTGGATCAGGGTGCCTTCCCAGCCGGGCAGGGCGGGGGTGTCGTCCCCCGAGGCCCCGGCCGCGTCGCCGCGCACGGCACCCAGCAGCGTACTGAGCACGGCGTACGGGAGGATCGACACCAGGAAGCCCGACCCGGTCCAGGCACAGAACGCCACCAGAGGGCCCGGAATCCGATTCCCCCAGGGCCGTACCAGCGCGAGCGCCAGGGCGACACCGACCCCCGCCATGCCGACGGTCACCGCGTTGAAGAGCAGCCAGCCGCCCCGGCTGAACCCCTCTCCCACCGGCACCATCCCCAGGGCAGTGCCGATGACCAACACCACCTTGATGATCAGGTACGGCGACAGCGCCAGTGCCGCCGCGTGTCCGGCGTACCGGCCGACCTGGTCCCAGCGTTCCATCCGGGTGCTCCCTCCGTCAGCGGGAGCTCCAGCCTCGGGCGTCCGCCCGCCCGCACACGTCCACCGCCGGGAGCGTCCGCCTCCGCCGGCCGGCGGAGGCGCTTCTCCGCATCCGGGACGACTCAGCGGCGCCCACCACCGGTGGCCCGGGCCCCCCGGGACGGCGAACGGGCCGATGGCCTGCGCCCGCGCGCCCGCACCGGGCCGGGCGGCGGGGCCGGGCGGGTGCCGGGCCGGCCGGCGCGGCGCGGTGCGGCCGGTGCGGTGCGGCCGGTGCGTCCTCGGCGGCCCCGGGCTCCGGTGGACAGGCCGGGGAGCGAGCGGGGGCCCGGCCGGCACCCGGTCGTCCTTCCACCGCTGCGCAGGCCGCTGCGCCACGGCCCGGTCCCGTCGGCCCGGGTATCCCGCCCGGCGCGCCCGGCCGCACGGGAGGGCACCCGGGCCCGGAGTCCCCGTGGCCCCGCCCGGCACCGGCCTGGTTCCCCATGCGGGACACGTACCGCTGAAGCCGCGAGTTGACGGGCCGTCAGCCGGTTCGCTCGCGGCGGCGCTCGGACGCGGCACAGGGGACCGGACGCCCGCACGCCCGGTGACACCCGGGGCGCCCGGTGGCGCGGGTAATCCCTCTGTCCCTCGAACGTGGGAGCGCCGCGCCGTTCGGCCGCGCGCTCCCGGCCACCGCTGCCAACGTGTGCGGTCGTCCGGGGGAACGGCTCCCGAGCGAGCAGGGAGGAGCGTGCGGCATGGCGGGCAGGGAGACACGCGTGGGAGTACTGCGGGTCGCGGCGGTGCTGGCGATGGGGGGCGGGCTGATGCTCGCCCACGCGGGCCCCGACGACACCGACGCGGTCACCGGCCCGGGCGCGGTGGCCCACGGTACGACCGCTGAGACCGGCGGGCCGGCGGCCGGCCGGAGGGACACCGGCGCGGCGGGCACCCGGCCGGTGGAGGAGGGCGCGGCCGGCCCGCCGGTCGCCGGCCGCCACTGAACGGTCCGGCCCAACGGTCGTGCCGGGCGGGCCGCGGGCGCTCACCGTCGCGCACCCGCGTGGCGCGCGGCCGGCGACGACGGTCCGCGCGCCAGTGGTGCGTCCCGCAGTCCCCGTGGCACGCCCCGCCCAGGTGCCGGTAGCCGGTAGCCGGTAGCCGGTAGCCGGACGCACCGCGAGCCGGTGCCCGCCGGTTCCGGTCAACGGGCGACCGAACATGGCCGGTCGGCGCGCTTATGCGCGCGGCCCACACCGGCGCACAGTGGGTGACGACCCGCTGCCACCGGTCCGGGCCCGGACCGGCGAGGCGCCCGAGACCCGACATCGAGGTGGAGCCATGCCCCTGGCACAACGGCGGACACCGAGCGCGCACTCCACCCCGGTGGTGTGCGCGTCCCTCTTCGTCGGTTCGGCCTGCCTCCCGCCCGTACTCGGCGCGGTGGGCGGTCTGCGCCACCCGGCGGTCGCCCTGGTCGCCTACTGCGCGCTCTCGGCCGTCGTGGGGTTGCGCGCCCGCCTCCGGGCGGTCCCGTTCGCCGCCCTGGTGTGCTGGCTGTTCTACGACGGGTTCGTGGTCCACCAGCAGGGCGAGTTGGCCTGGGACGGCCTCGTCGACGCCTGCCGGCTGGGACTTCTCGCCGGGGCCTCCCTGCTCGGTACGGCGGTGGCCCGGGCCGGGCAGGCACTGGGCGTTCCCCGCGGCCGGTGACCGCTCCCCCGACCGCTTCCCGCGTGCCGGGGCGCCGGCGAGGCGTCCGGGCCCCTCACCCCAGGGCGCCGGTGGCGTGGCCTGCGACAGGGTGCCGTTCGATATCGGCATTCCGCGCGGAGGAGACATGAGGTGCCGAGTGGCCGGCGACCGGACCGGGGCGGCGCCCCCGGGTCCTCCGGCCGCTCGCGGACGACCCGGCCACCGCCGCGGGGTACCGGCCGGCCGCCCGGCTCGGCCTGGGCGGTGTCGGGCACATGGGCCCGCTGACGATTCCGGGCCCTTCGACGCAGGACTCGCCCAGCACGTATCTGACCCTGCACCTGACTGTCCGGCGCAACGCCGTCGCCTCCGGCTCCGGGAGCTGAACGGCGCGGTCCGGCGGTGACCGGTCGGGCCGGTCGCCGCCCGGGGACGGAAGTCCTGATCACGTACGCTCGGCGGATGGCGAAGTATTTCGACGTACACCCCGAGAACCCGCAACAGCGCACCATCAGAAGTGTCGCCGACAGCATCCGCGCCGGCGCGCTCATCGCGTATCCGACCGACTCCTGTTTCGCACTGGGATGCCAGCTCGGCAATCGTGACGGCATCGGCCGGATCCGGTCCATCCGGAACCTGGACGATCGCCACCACTTCACCCTGGTGTGCCAGAACTTCGCGCAGCTGGGCCAGTTCGTGCACATCGACAACGACGTGTTCCGCGCGATCAAGGCGGCCACGCCCGGCAGCTACACCTTCATCCTCCCCGCGACGAAGGAAGTGCCCCGCCAGCTGATGCACCCGAAGAAGAAGACGGTCGGGGTCCGCATTCCCGACCATGTGGTGACGCAGGCCCTGCTCGCCGACCTCGGTGAGCCGATGCTCTCCAGCACCCTGCTGCTGCCCGACGAGGACGAGCCCCTGACGCAGGGCTGGGAGATCAAGGAACGGCTCGACCACGTGGTCGACGCGGTGCTGGATTCGGGTGACTGCGGCACCGAGCCGACCACGGTCATCGACTTCTCGGGCGGCGACGCCGAAATCGTACGGCGGGGGGCGGGCGACCCCGCGCGGTTCGAGTAACGGAGCAGGCGGTGGCCGGCACCACCGCTGCCCCACCGGTCACCGCGCTGCCGGGAACGGCACGACGCGGGCAGTAGGTCCCGGCCGGCCCTGGTGAGCCGCTGCCGGAGGCCGGTGGGCCGTTGGGTCGCCGGCCGTTCCGTCCGGTCGGCCGGACGGACGAGCCGGGCCGGGCGGCCGCGGCGGGCCGCCGGGTCCTGGGCTCAGCCCGATGGGTCGCCGGTGCGGCCGTGGCCGTTCCCGGCACAATGCCCGCCCCGGACCGTGCCGCGTCAGCAGCCGCATCGATCAGCGCACCCGGCCCTTCCCCGTGGACCGACGGCCGGCCGGACTTCCGCTTCACCGTCGAATCGGGCCCCCGTTGCATCCGCCATTGCCCAAGGGAAATCGGCGACCGGGAAGCCGCCCGAACAGCGCCGAGAACCTGCCGAAAAAACCTCTCGCGCTGTCGGTGCATTTTCCTTCGTCACTCCGCGTGATCGACGACGTGCCGCAGAGTGCGTGGCCGGGCAGCCCCCGACAACGTCTCCGGCGCCCGCAGGCACGAGAGACCGCGCCGGTGACCATGCCTCCGGTCCACAAGGTTCGCTCATGGCTACCCCAAGTAACCGTTGGAGGTCGCTGACGATAAGTCACCGCTGGCACACCACCAGCCATGTTCCTTGATTTACCACTCGTCTAATAATCCTGAATCGTATTTCGATTGGATCACGGAAAGACGGAAGAAGGCCTAGACCAAGCGATCTCCCTCCGGCCAAGTGCGTTTTGAGGAAGGGAAGTTGACGATGCGTCAAACAGTCCTGGGAGCAAAGATTTTGGTTGA
The DNA here is from genome assembly GCF_040653855.1 of Streptomyces sp. NPDC050856. Lineage (NCBI taxonomy): Bacteria > Bacillati > Actinomycetota > Actinomycetes > Kitasatosporales > Streptomycetaceae > Streptomyces > Streptomyces sp. NPDC050856. The sequence continues at coordinate 25,471 of NZ_JBFAGV010000009.1, forward strand.
ACATAAAGCTTTCCGATTTGCCCGGCTATCCTCAGTGATCTTGTCTGGCAAGCTTCCGCGCACCCATTCCCCTGACCAAGGAAAACGAGGTGCGCCTTGCCTGGAAGGCGAAGAAAGCAGACTGCCCATGGACGGAAGCCCAAGCGCCTGATATGGGCGGCCACCACCGTGGCCGCGGCAGTACTCGCGGGCGTCGTAGGACTCGACGCCGCCCTCCCCGACACCAGCGCCGGTGACGGCAACCGGGCCGGAGCCGGGACCAACGGCACCGTCACCGCGCCACAGGCCGCGGCGGCTTCCACGACGGCACCCCGGCCCGCGGCGGAGCCGGCACGGGAGGCGGAACCGAAACCGCTGAAGGAGATACCGAAGAGCGAGCCCAAGCGCGGCCTGGTCTACGACGGGCTGCGTGTGGCCGCCAAGGGGGACCGCTGCGCCGGCGTGCTCCGCACCAGCACCGGCCACTGCACGCACGGCCCCGACGCCCCGCCGAAGGGCGTCGACATCAAGAAGGACACCCCGCCGGCCGTCAGGGCGGAGGCGGCGCCCCACCCCACGGACAGGCCCGCGGACAGGCCCACCGGGGACAAGCCCCCCGCCGGCGCCGCTCGCCCAGCCGGCCCCGGCGGCCCCGGCGCCCCGGCCGTGCTCGACGCCTCGACGGGCAGGGCCGTGACCACCGGTGTCGCGGGTGGCACGCCGGCGGCCGGGACGAAGACACCGAGCGGACCCACGGGCCAGACCGTCCAGTGCGACGGTGACGGCAGCACCGGCAACCGGGTCCAGGTGGTGTACGCACACGCACCGGGCCGCGACCGGTACGCCCAGTACTGGGCCTCGTTCAAGAAGTGGGCGGCGGACGCGGACGTCATCTACGCGGCCAGTGCCCAGGAGACCGGCGGTGTCCGGCACATCCGCTATGTGACGGACGCCGACTGCACCCCCACCGTGCTCAGCGTCGAGCTCCCCGCCGCGGCGATGGCGGAGTTCAGTGCCATGAACAAGGCCCTCGCGGGCAAGGGGTTCAACCGCCGGGACCGCAAGTACATGATCTTCGCGGACGCGCAGGTCTACTGCGGCATCGGTACGTTCAACGGTGACGAACGCCCGGGGCAGGACAACCTCAGCAACTTCGGCCCCTCCTACGGCCGTACGGACTCGGGCTGCTGGGGCGGATTCACCGCTGCCCACGAACTGGGCCACAACCTGGGCGCCGTCAACAACAGCGCCCCCAACACGAGCCGGGGAGCACACTGCACGGACGAGTGGGACGTCATGTGCTACTCGGACTCCCCGTACTACCCGACCATGCGGAACGTCTGCGCCGACCGCAGGAGCGACGAGCGCCTGGACTGCAATCACGACGACTACTTCCACACCAACCCCAGGCCGGGCAGCTACCTGGCGACGCACTGGAACATCGCCGACAACCAGTTCCTGATGCGGCGCGGCGGCACCCGCCCCGACCCGACGCCCACGCCCACACCCACTCCGACGCCTAACCCCGGACCGACGGCCGGTCCGGACGTCACCGTGGGGCAGATCACTCCTGACTCCGCGATGGTGAGCTGGCCGGCCGTCAGCTCCGCCGCCTGGTACCAACTGGTGCTCAACGGGCGGCCGATGGCGTGGGTCCAGTCCAGCGTGGCCCGCGTCTACAACCTGACGCCGGACACCTCTTACACCATCGCCGTGGCCGTCCGGGACCGGAACGGCCGTGACTCCCGGCCCGGCAGGGCGGCGTCGTTCCGTACCGCCAAGGCCGGGGGTACGGTCACCCCGGCCGCCCGCCACCTGCTGGCCAATGGCTCCACCGGCGTGACCGCCGAGATCTGGGGCGGCCGGACGGCCGACGGCACCGTCCTGGTCGGCTCCCAGCGCAACGGGACCACCGCGCAGCAGTGGTACTTCGACGACGCCGGGGGCGGATACACCCGCGTCCGCTCCGCCGCGTCGGGCAAGTGCCTTCAGGTCGGCGGTGCTCCGGTGGCCGGCCAGTGGGTGGCCCAGCAGCCCTGTGGGAACGCGGCCTCCCAGCAGTGGCGGTTCACCGGGAGCGGCAACGGGGTGAAGCTGACGGCCAAGGGCGGCTCGCTCGTCCTGGGCGTCAGCAACCGCCCGTACCACGGTGCCTGGTTGCTGGAGCTCCAGCACTCGGACAGCAATCCGGCCCAGGTCTGGACGGCGGAAAGGCTCTCCTGACCCCCGTCCGCGTCCCGCCGCCCCGCGGCCGGGACGCCCTGGTGGGGCGCGCCACCGCGCCCCACCAGGACCGGGAACCACGGTCATGGCGGCCTCGACACGACCGATGGGACCGGACGCCACGGATCGGCCCCCTCGGGGCCGATCCGCCAAACCCGACACACCGGCCGGGCCCGCCGGACCAACGGACCCGCCGGACCACCCGCCACACCGGGCGGACCACCGGACCGGACCGCACCGCACCGCACCGCACCGGCCGGATCACCAGACCGTCAGGAGTTCACCCACCCCATGCGTCTCCGCGGGACCCTCGCGGTCTCTCTCTGCCTCACGGGCGCCCTCGCCCTCTCCCCCGCCACCATCGCACCGGCCCACGCCCACGGCGACACACTGCGCCTGGAGATCACCGGCCAGCGCGACGGCCATGTGGAGACCACTGTCACCTGGGAGAACGACAGCGATCCCGTCGACGAACCGGTCTCGGCCACGCTCAGCGCCGTCGACGCCACCGGTACCAGGACAGCGGGCCCCTGGCGCCTGACACCGCTGCCCGGCAGCGCCCACAGGTACACCACCCGCGAGGCCCTGGCGCCGGGCCGGTGGAAGGTCACGGTCGAAGCGGCCTTCCCCGGGCTCGGGCGCGGCATACGCGACCTCACGGTCACCGCCGCCGCGTCGGCGGGCCCGGCCGTGGCCGGCCCCCCGGCCGGCACGGCCGCACCGGTCGCACCGGCCGGCGGGGCCGCCCCGCCCGTCGGGGCTTCGGCGCCCGACGAGCCCGCGCCGGCCGGTGGGCCGCCCTCCGGCACGACGGTGTTCGCCGTGGCGGCCGGTGCCGGCGCCCTCGCGGCCGCCGGCGTCACCGGCGCCTGGTGGCTGCGCCGCCGCGGCGCCGCGCGGCGCTGAACGCCCACCGTCACGCCACGCCGTGCCGTCCCGCGCCGGCCACCCGGGTGCGCCGGCCGTCCCGAGGCACACCGAACCGGGCACGCCACGCCGAACCGGCGCCGGCTCCCGGGGGCATCGGCCGGCGGTACTCCACTCCCTCACGAAACAGGAAGCACATGCAGCACAAACGTCGCAGATCACCGGGGAAGAAGGCAGCGCTCACCACGGCGGTCGCCGTGCTGACGGGCGCTCTGCTCCTCGGTCTCCACACCTTCGCCCAGGCCGGCCCGGTCATGGGCACCGTCGTCGGCGGACAGGGCCGCTACACCACCGTCAACGAACGCGAGACGCCGTTCCTCTCCTCCCGGATCACCGGCAGCGCGGCGGTCGGCGACCGGTTGCCCATGGTCTGCCGTACCACCGGCGACACCGTCGAGAAGAACTCGCGCTGGATCTGGACCGGGGCCTTCTACGTCGCCGACGCGTTCATCTCCGAGAACACCAGCGGCCTCCCGGCCTGTACCGCCACCCGGCCGGCGTCCTGGACCGCGCTGGACATCACCATGCTGAAGCAGGTCAAGGACCAGTGGTGCTGGGACGCCTCCGGGCTGACGATCGCCCACTACTGGGGCTACCGCCAGTACGACCAGTACGAGTTCTGCCGGCTCGCCGCCCGGAACAGCCGGCTGGACTGCAACAACCGGCCCGCCACCCTCGGTGACATGGCCAACGCGCTGACGCACATGGGGTTCCGCAGCAGCGGACGCGACCTGTACCGCAACGCGTCCTTCGGCGAGATCACCCAGGAGATAGCCAACGGAAGGCCCTTCGCCGTCCGGATCGGCTACGCCACCGGCGGCGGCCACATGAACGTCGTCCACGGGTACGACAGCACCACCGGCATGATCGCCGTGGGCGATCCCTGGCCGGGAACCCAGACCTACACCTGGTGGAAGTACGGCGCCTACTCGGCCAACTCTTCCTTCCAGTGGACCCACACCCGCGTCGGCATCCATGGCTGAGGAGCCCCGTCCCATGCGCACCAACCCAGCACGGCCGCCCCGCCGTGCCCTGACCCGGACCGCCTCGGCGCTCGCCCTCGCCGCCCTGGGTGCCGCCCTGTGCGGCACCGGGGTGGCACGGGCCGCCGAGCCGCCCGCCCCCGCGGTCCCCCACTACGACGCCGCCCGGCGGACGGCCCACTCGGACCAGGTGCTGGTCAGCGTCTCCCGGTTCCTGGACGCCGCGCGGCTGGCCAAGGAGCCCGCCGCCGACGGGGGCACGGCCGGCGCCCCCCGGCAGGGCGGCCGGGCCGCCACGGCACCGGACTCCGTGCGGGTGCAGGACCCCGTGCCCCTCTACGAGCTCACGCCCGGCTTCGTCGGCGGCACGGAGCGGACCTCCCGAGGGACGGCACTGCGGCTGAGCTACCTGGTCTCCCGGGTGAGCGCCCCCGGCGGGCAGCGCGCCGCCGTCCTCCTCGCCCCCGGGGGCCGGGGCGCGGCCTGGCAACTGGCGGGCATCCGGGACACCGACGCCGAGGCCGCCCTGGCCGAGCGCGCCACCAACGGCGGCCAGGTCTTCGCCGAACCGCAGATCCACGCCTGGTACCGGGTCACCCGTGCGGGCACCGTCGAGCCGCTCAACCAACAGGCCGTCACCGGCCTGGGTGGCGCGCGGTCGCTTCCGCTGGCCGCGTACCGGGAACTCGTCCGCGCCCGGTACGCGGACAAGCTGCCCGGGTCGTCCTACGACCGCAAGGGTCTGGCTGGGGGCTTCGGGCCGACGGCCGCGCCTCCCGCGCCCGTGCCCGGTACGGCAGCGGCACGGGGACCGGCTCCGGTGCCCGCCGGCGCCGTGGCGGCGGGCGCGTCCGGGCCTGCCGGGGAGTCTCCGGCGGACCGGAGCGGCGCGGTCGTGGCCGGTGGCGCCACGGCCGCTGTGCTGGCCGCCGTGGGCGGGGCCGTTCTCGTCCGCCGCCGCGACACCGCCACCGGGGGCGGATGACCGGGCCGGGACCGGCTCGCGCACCGCGCACGGCAGAGCGCCGGTCGGGCCCGCCCCCCGTACGGGTCGGGCCCGACCGGCTCCGCGCCGCACCTGCGGTGACGGGCTCACACCGGAGGCAGAGTGCCCCGGCCGAAGAGCCGCCGCTCGCCGCGCAGCGTGTAGGGGGTGGTCCGCAGGTCCAGGATCCGGATGCCGAAGATCCGCAACTGGAGTGTCAGTTGGGTCCTGAGGTCGTAGCCGGCCACCAGTTCCCAGGCGGGTGGGCCGTCCGTCGCGGCGGCGGCCCGCCCGCGCAGGTGCACGGAGAGCTCGCCGCCGACGCCCGCCGCGTCGTACAGCGACACGGTGGCACGGGCGCCGACGGTGGCCTGGGCGGCGGCCGCACCCTCCACCCTGGGCATGCCGCCCTCGGTGCGCTGCTCGGCGTGCCGGACCGCCTGCCAGCCCCGCGTACGGTCGTAGCGGGCACCGATGCCGAACGAACCGGCCGTGCGCTGCTCGGCGTCGAGGACGATGCGGCCGTCGGCGGTGAAGCGGTGGACGAAGACCACCTCGGTGTTGACGACCACGGGCACCGGGCCGATCCAGAAGGTGTGCTGACCGGTGACGGACGCGAGGGGTGTGGTGATCCCGCCGGATTCGACCGCGCGGGTCACCTTGCCGTGTACCTGCCAGTCGTATCCGTACGACCCGCCGAGCCCGACGGCCGCCCGCTCGGGCCGGACGGACAGCCCGCCCCGCTTCTCGTACTGGAAGAACACCTCGGGCGTGAAGCGCACTTCACCGGCCAGCCGGGCCGGGGAGCGGTCGGTCGCCCCGATCCCGGCGGGCAGTGGGACGTCGAGGGCCAGCCGGAGCGTGGTCAGCGCTCGGGCCGCCTCCCGGGGAAGGCCGGAACTCGACGGTCCGGGGGCCGCCGGGCCGGTGGACGCCCCGGCGGAGGTCCCGCCGGGCACCGCGGTGGGTGTCTGGTCGGGCGCGCCGGCCGTTGCGCGCCCCTGGTCGCCCGGGACGGCACGCGGTGTACCGGCCGCGCCCCGCACCGGCGCGGACCTGGAGGCGGAGACGGACGGGGCCGGGACCGGGGCCGGGGAGGCCGGCGTGTCGCCCGAGGTGGAGGCGTCCGGCGCGGCCGGGCCCGGGGGCGGTGCCGCGGGGTCCGGGGACCCGCTCGGCGTCGTGGCGGGCCGGCCCGTCGTCACGGTCACCCCGGACGACAGGGGCGTGACCCGCAGCCGGTCGGCGGAGACCGCGGCGCGCTGTTCCACCGTGCGGTCGCCGAGGAGTTCCGGCAGGGTCGCGGGCGTGGTGCTCACCGTCACCCGGCCGCCGGAGGACCCGGTCACCTCGGCGACCTTGAACAGCGCACCGGCCGGCGCCCACCGGTTGGGCGCGGCGGCCACGACGTCACCGGGGCGGACGGTGTCCTTCCCGGTCGTCGTCAGCACCGCTCGCCGGAGCCGCTGGTCGTACGAGGCGATCCGTACGGCGGGGCGTGGACCCGCTGGTCGGGCCGGTCCGTGGGCTGTGCGACGACGGCGTCGCCGTGGTCGCTCTCCGCGCCGGCGAACGCCGGGGCGGACACGGTGCCGCCCGGCCGGCCCGCCGTGGTGTCCGCCGGTTCCGGTGCCCCGCCGGAGGACCCGGAGAGCAGCGCCTGCGCACCGAAACCGATGGGCACGAGTACGCCGAGGACGGCGGCGGGCAGCGCCGCGCGGCGCCAGGGAACGGCCATGGGAGTCCTTCGCGTAGTGGGGGGTGGGCGCCGTCCGGCGCCGCCCCGAGTCGTTCCGCTGCCCGGCCCGTCGGGGCGGCGGGAGCGAGACCGGCCGGTCCCAGCATGGCGGTCGTCACGCTCACGCACCATGGAGGAAGGCACCGAGCGATGAGGGGTGTGGTGGAGGTTTCCACAACGGTGCCGGCGGTGGTCGCCGGGCTGCGGGCCGACCTGGGGCCGCTGGTCGAAGAGGTGACGGGCCGTCTGCGGGCCGAAGTGTCGTCGTACGGGCGGGTGCCGCCGGACCTGCTCACCCTGCGGGTGGCGCGGGGGGTGGACCGGGGGCTGACCGTGGTGCACCGGCTGTGCGGGGGGCAGGACGCGGACGACACCGGTCCGGGGTCGCCGGAGCGGGGCGCGGCGGGTGTGACGCGGGCCGGTACGCCCGGACCGGCCGGCTCCCCGCCGCCGGTCCTCCCGATCGGCTCGCCCGGTTCCATCGGCGACACGCTTCCGGTGGACGACGTGATCCGGGCGCACCGGATCGGCGTCGACGTCGTGTGGTCCCGGTTCAGCCGGGAGATGACCGCCCGCCGCGCGCACCCGGAGGAACTGCTGGCCATCGGCGAACAGGTGTGGTCCTGGGCGGCGGCCGCGACGGTACGGATCGTGCGGCGCCGGGCGGCGCGGAACGCCGGGCCCACGGGGGGCCGGGTCCACGGCCGCCGGGATGCCGTTCCGGGCCCGTGCGGCCATCGGCCCCACCGACACCGACCGGGTCATCGGGCTGTTGCGCCCGTGGACCGCCTCCGGTCCCGGTGGCGCTCCGATGGTGACGACGGTCGACGGCGATGTGGCCGGGCTGCTGGCCGCGCGCCCCGCGGAACTGCTGCGCGGCCTGGTGCTCGGGCTGGGCGCCGCGGCACGTCCGTGCGACGTGGCCGAGGAGTTCGGCTCGGCGTCCCTGGCCCTGCGGGTGGCGGTGGCGTTCGGGCTGACCGGCGTGTACACCGGGGACGAACTCGGCCTGTGCGCCGCCGTGGTGCAGCGCCCGGACCTGGGCGAACGCCTGGTGCGCCAGCGCCTCGCGCCGCTGCGCGAGCTCGGGGAGGACGGCGCCCAACTGGAGGAGGCGGTGGCGGCCTTCCTCGCCCACGGCCTGCGGCTGGAGGCCGCGGCGCGAACCTCGTTCGTGCACCCGAACACCCTGCGCAACCGCCTGCGGCGGTTCGAGGCGCTGTCCGGGACGAGTCTGCGCGATCCGGCCGACCTGGCGGAGATCTGGTGGGCGCTGGCCCACCGGCGGGTGCACGGCCCGGACCGCGCCCCGGTGCCGCCGGACGTCCCGGGCCGGTGACGGGCGCCCCGAGGACCGGTGCGCGGACGGCCGGGCGCCCGGCTGCCCGGCGCGGGCGCTCCGGCCCTCAGGCGCTCCGGCGCGTCCGGCGCGCGTGGGGCGCGCGACGAGGGGACCCGTGTGCTCCGGTGCGGCTCGGCGGCAGGCGCGTCCGGGCCGTGAGCACGGACACCCCGGTGCCAGAGTGGATCACCGCCGTGGCGCGCGGCGCTGTTTCGTCGGAAGGTGCGCGGGTCATGCCACAGCGGAGCCTGAACGAGCGGGTCACTCCGCTCGTGGTGGACGGCAAGAGCTACCGGGAGGCCTTCCGGGCCTTCCTCGCCGGAACGGACGAGAAGGACGTCACGCACGCCTACCTGACCGATGTGGTGCGGCGCCTGCCCACCCGGCGGACGTTCCTCGACGTCGGGGCGGCGGACGGCACGACGACGAAGCACCTGAGTCCCTTCTTCGAGAAGACGCTGTGCGTCGAACCCGGTGAGCACATGTACGAGCTGCTGCGCCGCAACTGCCCCGACGCCGTGATCCTGCGCGAACCGGTCCTGGAGGCACAGGTGCAAACGCCCGTCGACCTGGCGCTCCTGTCCCACGTCCTGTACTACCTCCCCCGGAAGCAGTGGACGCCGGCCCTGCTGCGCATCCTGAGCTGGGTGCGGCCCGGCGGGGAACTCCTGGTCGCCCTGCAGAACCCGGCGAACGCCTGTATGCGGATGGTGCGGCACTTCACCGGCGCCCGCTTCGACTTGGCCGGCCTGGCGGAGGAGCTGGCGGCGACGGCGTCGCCGCTGGTGGGCGCGGCGCGCCTGGAAACGCTCCCGGTCCACTACCACGGCGGCAGTCTGGAAGAGGCCGTGGCCGTTGCCGAGTTCCACCTCAGCGTGCCGGCGCCGGGGGCGGCCGAGGCCCTGCCCACCCGGCGGGAGCTGAGCGCCTATGTGCGCCGGCACTTCACCGATCCGGCGGGCGGCTTCACCATGCCCCACGATCAGGACATGCTCCACATCCGCAGGCCCGAGGCGGCGCACCACCAGCCGTAGCGCCGATCGGCCCGGCCGGGCGGAAGGGCCGCGCGGACCGGACGGGGGCACGACGGCGGCCCCTTCCGGCGAGCTGTCCGGAACGGTGCCGTGCCGGCACCCGGGCCCGGCCGGCGCCCGACGGCGCCGGGGCGGGTGTCACCAGGTGTGGGCGACGTCGACGATCAGGTCGTCACCGGACTGGAGGACCCGGAACGGCAGCCTGGCACGGACGCCCAGGCCGATCTGGGTCTGGCCCTCGAAGCTGGCCCCGAACCGCGTGTCCTTGAACGTCCGGTACCCGGTGAGGTTCACGCCCGGGAGCGGCTGTCCGGCCTTCGCGTCGTAGGAGGGCTTGCCGGTGGTGGAGTCGTAGCTCGGCGCGGACACGAAGATCTGCAGGATGGCGCCGCCGCTGACCGGGATCCGGTCGCCGGATCCGTCCTGGCGGAAGGTGCCGACGTAGCCGACGTAATGGCGCAGGTCCCCCTTGGCGCCGCCGGTGTCGAAGATCATGCGGTCGAAGCACCGGCCCCGCCGGGTCGTGATGGTGGTGAGGGGGTCGGCCTGCGCCTCGCCGGCCGACTTCACGCCGCTGCCCCAGGCCGTCGAGCAGGCCTCCGCGGCGTGCCCCACCGGTGCGTCCAGGGCGCCGGCGGTTCCGGTGGTGCCCATGGCGCCCGCGCCCGTCAGCGCGAGCAGGGCGGTCATTGTCCGTAGCAGTCGCACGTTTCCTCCCAAGAGATGCGTGTACCTACACGTTCCATGACAACTCATCGAGCGGGAGGAGGCGCCCGGCAGGGGCGGCTCTCGGCCAGCCACGGGCCGCACCACCGGCCGTCCGCCGTCTCACCGCTCACAGCGGACCCACGGCGCCCGGTCAGACGATGCCCACCCCGCCCGGCGGAACGAAGAGATGAGCCGCCCGGTGCTCGGTGGCGACCAGGAGCGATCCGGTGGACGGGGCCCGGTCGAGGATGCCCCGGTGGTCGGCGCAGCCCGGGCACCCCGGCGTCCAGTCGGGCACCAGCTCCCGGTGGGCGAGGGCCAGGTGACGGGCGAGGCCTGTCTGTGATCCCGGCACGCTGTCCATGGGGTCGTGGTCCACTCCGCTCTCCCCGGTCAGCCGCAGCTCGTCGACCACCGCGAGGGTGTGCTTCATCACCCGGTACAGGCGCGCGCACTCCGTGCAGTCGAACATCCACGCCGGGGGCAGTGGCCACTCGTCCCCGAAGCTCATGTCGTCGGCGCTCATACCCCGCCACCGTAGCGGCGGGCCGCCGCGTGCACAGTCGATCGGCCGAAGTGTCGCGGTCGTTGCCGCGCACCGTGCCGTTGTGGCCCCGCCCCGGGTGCTTCCCGGCCGGACAAAGTCCGGCGGGCGACTTCTGTCCGCGCGGCGGCATCTCCTAACGTCTCCTGAGTCTTGAGATGACCATGACGATTCAAGAGGGTGTCCATGCGCAGACGCCGGCTCCATCTGCTCCTCGCCCCGCTCGCGAGCCTCGCGATCATGACGGCGCCCGCGGCCGCGGCGCCCCCGGGACCACCCGATGTGTACCGGCCGGTGCGCGGGCCCGCCGCGCCGGCCGAGTACCGCTACGCGCAGAAGGCCCTGCCGGGGCGGCCCATGCCCCGGCACGCCCATGAGGACGCCGCCGCGCAGGCCCGCCGGCTGCCCGTGGCGCCCGGCCGCTGGAAGGCGCTGGGCCCGACCAACATCGGCGGCCGGGTCGTCTCCCTGGCACTCGACCCCCGCCGGGCCGACACCGTGTACGCCGCCGCCGCCAGCGGTGGGGTCTGGCGCAGTACCGACGCCGGGCGGACCTTCCACCCCGCGTGGCCGGACGGCTCGACCCAGGCCATGGGCGCGGTCGCCGTGGGCCCCGACGGCACCCTGTACGCCGGTACCGGGGAGCCCAACCCGGGCGGGGGCAGCATCACCTACGAGGGAACGGGCCTCTACCGCAGCACCGACGGGGGCGCCCACTGGCGGCCGGCCGGGCTGCGCGACTCCGGTGCGATCAGTGCCATCACGGTGGACCCGGCCCATCCCCGGCGGCTGTACGTGGCGGCGGCCGGCTCGCTCTACAACGGCGGCGGTGACCGGGGCGTGTACCGCTCGGACGACCGGGGGAACACCTGGCGCCGGATCCTCGCCGGGGCCAACGAGTTCACCGGGGCGACCGAGGTGTTCGTACGCGGCGAGGAACTGTACGCCGTGATGTGGGACCACCGGCGCACCCCGCGCACCCGCGCCTACGGCGGCGCGGGCTCGGGCGTCTTCCGCTCCGCCGACGGCGGCCGGACCTGGCAGCGGCTGGGCGGTGGGCTCCCCGCGCCGGACCCCGACGTGGGACGGATCGGCCTGGCCGTCGCCGGAGACCGGCTCTACGCCATCGTCAACAGGACCAACGGGTCCTTCGAGGGCTTCTACACCTCCACCGACGGCGGTGACAGCTGGAGCCGCACGCCGGCCGACCCGAAGCTGGCCGAGTCCCAGTCGACGTTCGGCTGGTGGTTCGGCAAGATCTGGACCGACCCGGCCGACGCCCGCCATCTGCACGTCGCCGGAGTGCCCCTGGCGACCAGCAAGGACGCCGGCGCGACCTGGACCTACGACGACACCGGCATCCACGTCGACCAGCACGCCATGGCATGGGACCCGCACCGGCCCGGCCGCGTCTACCTGGGCAACGACGGCGGGGTCTACCGCTCCGACGCCCGTGGGGACGGCGGCTGGGTGAAGTCCCGTCACCAGCCGTACACCCAGCTCTACAGCGCGGCCATCACCCCGCAGGACACCTCACGGCTCTCCGGCGGGGCCCAGGACAACGGTTCACTGCGCTCATGGGGCGGTGAGCGCTTCAACGAGTACCTCGGCGGCGACGGCGAGGAGAACCTCATCGACCCGACCGACGCCGACCGCGTGATCGCCTGTTACCAGTACGGCAACTGCTTCCGCTCCCAGGACGGCGGCGACACCCTGACCTACTTCGCCGACCGGACCACCTACCAGCGCCGCAACTGGTTCACCCCGGTGGTCCTCGACCCCCGAAACCCCGAGGTCGTCTACTACGGCGCCGAAGTGCTCAACCGCTCCACGGACGGCGGTACGACCTGGCGGCCCATCAGCCCCGACCTGTCCGGCGGCCCCGGCCCGGACCCGCTGTACCCCAACTACGGCACCATCACCAGCGTCGCTCCCGCCGGCGACGGCCGGACCGTGTACGCCGGCACCGACGACGGCCGCGTCCACGTCACCCGGGACCTCGGCGCCACCTGGACCGAACTGGCCCGCGACCGCCCGTGGGTGACCCGCGTCGTCGTCGACGAGGACGACCCGGACCGGGTCCACACCACCCACTCCGGCTACCGTGCGGGGTCCCGGCTCGCCCATGTGTACGGCAGCACCGACGGCGGCCGGCGCTGGCGGGACCTGACCGGCAACCTTCCGGCCGCGCCCGTCAACGACCTGGTCGTCGGACGCGGCAAGGTGCTGTACGCGGCCACCGACCAGGGGGTGTTCGTGTCCGCGACGGGCGGCGGGCTGTGGCTGCGCCTCGGCCGGGGGATGCCCGCGGTGCCGGTGGACGACATCGAGTACGACCCTGGGCACCACCGCCTGGTCGCCGCCACCTTCGGCAGGGGCTTCTACGAGCTGGCCGTACCCTGACCGGCCGCACCGGCGCTTCCCGGCCGTGCGCGCCCGGCACGCCCGCTTCGCCGCGCGGCGTGCCGGCCGGCGCCCCGGTCACGGTCGGCGCCCGGTCCCCCGCCGGGTACGGTCGTGCCCCCGATCGGCGGCGGACCCGGCGGATCAGCCGACGCCCCCGGGCCGCTCCTGGCCGGCCGTGGCGGTCCGCCGTGCGGAACGGGTCCTTGGTGCCGGCCGGCCTGGGCTCGGCGCGGGGCGCGTACGGCGCCGACATGGAGCGGATCGAGGGGCAGCCGCTCCCGGGCCGGCCCCGCCGGCTCCGGCCCCGGGGGGCCCAGGGCCATCGGGGCCGCCGGGGCCGGCCGGGCGGCCGGTGCAGGCGGCGCCGCTCGGCGCGTGCCGTCAGACGTCGTGTCCCTGGTCGGCCAGCCATCGGTGGACGGCCGCCTTGTCGGCGACGGTGACGCGGGCCGGCCCCTTGGGGGTGGGGCCCTCGTCCTCGTTGAAGCCCGTGTCGGTGACCCGGGCGGTCACCCAGTCGGCCAGTTCGCGGGCCGCGTCGGCGGACAGCCGGCCCTGCTCCCAGTCCTGCCTAGCCGCCTCGGCTGCGCGGGCGTCGTACCGGGCCGCCTCGTCGAGCCAGACCGGCACGAGGCGCTCGGCGACCGCCCGGTCGGACGGCGGGGTGGTGGGGGTGCGTGCGGAATCGGTCATGGTGACATCTGTGACCGGCCCGCCCCGTTGTCATGCCTGGCCGCGTCCGATCCGGGCCGGTCGCCCCGCCCGGACGACGGGCGCCGGGGCCCGGGCTGGGGCAACGGCGGTAACCACTGGGGCCCTTGGGCCGGCTGTGGCGGGAGGCGGACCGTGGTGGTGACGCGGACCAGGGCGGGGGTGCGCGGGGCGGAGCCGAAGCCGAACCCCACCGGCGGGTCGACCGGCGCGAGGCCGCCCAGCCCGGCGCCCTCGAAGGTGGCGCTCGCGGCGCTGACGAGCCGCAGGTCGCGCGCGCCGTACCACTCCCGCCGGCCCCCGCCGGCGCTCCCCCGGGTGCGCACGCCGGGCAGCAGCCGGGCGGGGAGGGCGACGAGGGTGCTCCAGGCCGGACGGACGGCGAGGGCGGCTGGGACGGCCCGGAGCAGGCGGCCCAGTGGCGGGCGGGCGCCGACGGTGAAGGACAGGGCGAGCTCCCCGGCGGCGACCCGCCAGACGGTGTCCGTGGCCGTCACCGTCACGGGCACGACCCGCACGGTCTCGAACCGGTACGTCGCGGCGACGAAGTCCGCGACCTCGGGGGTGGGGGCGAGCAGCAGGCGCTCCCCGTCCGGCCGTTGCAGCATCACATCGCTGAACGGGCCGAACGGCGAGTGCGTCCAGTGGCCCAGGACCAGCCGGGTGCCGGAAGTGGTTCCGAGCCCGGCGATCCAGCCGTCGAACCGCAGCCGTGCGCCTCTCATCCCAGCAGTGTGCCCCGCGCGCGGCGTGGCCCGCGCGGCGGGAGGCTCCCCCGGTCAGCGCGGCGGGGCGGCGGGGGCGGCGTGCCAGCGTTCGAGGCGGCGCTGGACCGCCTGGAGCGCGCCGCTCCGGCGCCCGGGGACACGGCGGCGCAGTGCGACGAGGACGGGGGCGAGCGCCTGGGCCGTCCGGGCGTCGCGGACCTGCTCCCACTGGTGGTGGGCGCGGTCGACGGCGGCTTCGACGTCCTGGGCGTCCTCGGCCTGGTGCCGGTCCAGCCGGGCGCGGGCGGCCGCCATCCACAGCTCGCAGCTGCGGCCCGCGTCGCCGGCGAGGCGGGCGAGGTCGGCGCGTACCTCCAGCCAGTGGATCGCCTGCGCCGATCCGGGCCCGTGCGTCCGCAGGGCGTGCTGCTCCCACGCGGCGGCGGCCGTTGCCGCCTCGTCGTGGGATCCGGCGTGGGCGGTGGCGAGGATCGCCGGCAGCGGATCGGGGGCCGTCTCGGGAGCGGGGGGCGCGGCGTTCCCGGGGGTGGCGGGCGCGTGCGAGCCGGCCGGGGCGTGCGGGGAGTACGGGGCGCGGTCGGCGGCCAGCAGCATCGCGCCGGTGCCGGTCTGCTCGGCGGCTCGGTGGTGGAGGGCGGCGAGCGGCGGGCGGGCCCCGCTGCGCCAGATGGCCGTGCAGGCCTTCAGGTACTCGGGCTCGGCGACCCTGCGGCGCCCCGGCGGCGGGGTGACCCGGCCGTAGAGGCGCACGCCGTCGCCGAGGGCGAGCACCGAGCGGTCGGTGCCCAGCCGTTGCCAGGTCTCCGCGTCGGCGACCAGGTCGACGACGACCGTGGTGGCGCCCGGGGGGCGTACCTTCAGCTCACCGGCCAGCCAGTGCCAGGGCAGCGCGGTGTAGCGCAGGGTGGCCGGGGTCGTCCGGGCCAGCGCGAGATGCGGCAGGTGCTGCTTGTGGTCGAGGTGGAGCTGCCCGGCGATGTAGAGGGACAGCGGCCCGGGGGCCGTGACGACGGCGCGCAGCCGGGTCAGCACCGCCTGTGGGTCGAGCGGGTCGGCCAGTTCCACCAGCGTCGCCGCGTCCGTCCCGCTCAAAGCCGCCGGGGGCACGGCGGCGAGCGCGGGCAGCACGGCCACCGCGTCGATCAGACGGCCCCTGCCGAACGGCGCGGCCGCCAGCACCAGCGCTGTCCCGGGCGTACTCTCCACACTGATCACCACAGCAGCACCGTATCCGTTCCCCGGCCGGCGCTTCGAGGCCCGGGGGGAACTGGCCCCGGGCGGTTTCGTCCACCGGGCGTCCGGATCGGGGCCGCCCGCCCGGTGAGACGGGCGGACGTCCGGGTACCCGGAAGGTCTCCGCGACCTCCGCGGACAGCACGGCGGCACCGCCGCACGGCGGTGCGCGGCACGTGGTACGGCGAAGGGCAGGCGACCGAGGTGACCACCCCCCGAGACACATCGCAGGACCAGGCCGCGTCGCACATCGGCGTCCGCACCCCCGCCGACGTGGAGGCGGCGCGCCGGGACGACGCGGCCGAACGGCGGTCCCCCCAGTTCCGCGCGGGGGCCTCGGCCGCGTACGAGTGGGCCACCGGCCACGCCGAGCGTGCTCCGGTCACCGCGGCCGGTGCCGCCGGAGTGCCCGGTCTTCCTCTGCTGACCGCCGAAGTCGACGCCGTGGTGGTCCAGTTGGAGGACCGGACGGTCTCCCCCGGGACCCGGGACTACCTCAGCGGTGTGCATGACGCGCTCGCGTGGATCTGCGGTTACAGCGACCAGCCCGCGTGACGCCCGGTGGCGCCGGTCCCGGGCACCGGCCGGGGCCGGCGGGGGGCAGGCAGTGTCGGCGGCGGGCACCGTTCGTTGCACAGGACGGTGAGCACGCGCCACCTCTTCCCTCTCCCCAGGAGCGCCGTATGAGCCTTCGTACCACCACCCGCCTGATCGCCGTGTGCGCCGGGGCGGCGGGAGCCGCCGTGTCGGCGGTGTCCCCCGCGCTCGCCGACGGCGGTCCGGCTCCCGCCGCGGCCCAGAGCCCGATCGTCACCAGCCTCAACAGCGGTGGGGCCGCGGGCCCGCTGGGCAGCCAGGGACCGCAGTCGCCCGGTCAGGCGTCCCCCCTGCCGGTCGGTGGCGCGCTGCTGGGCGGACTGCCCGCTTCCGGTCTGCCGCTGGGCGGCTGAGGCCCCCGCACGGACACGCGGGGGGCCGGAGGCGGTGACGGCCGTCCGGCCCGCCCGCGACGGGCACGCCCGGTCGTGCGAACAATCAACGGACCCGTACGTGTCGGATCATCCGATAAACGCCCGATATGTCTATGGTGGGCGCGCTACATCCGCCCCTCTCACCAGGAGACAGTCTCGATGAAGCAGCGCAGCCGTACGTGGGCAACCGGGTTCACCACAGCCGCCGTTCTGGCCGGCTCCGTAGGAGCGGCGATGGCCGTCTCCTCGGTCTCGCCCGCCGACCGCCAGGTCACGGCCCCGGTCACCGCGAAGGCGTCCGCGTCGACCACCACGAAGAGCGTCAGGGCGTGGCAGCAGTTCCGCGTCCGCGGCGTCGTCAAGGGCATGCGGCCCGGCACCCGGGTCACCCTCCAGCAGAAGCAGGGCAAGGCGTGGGTCTCGCTGCCCGCCTCGATGAACACCACCCGCAAGTCCACCTACAACCTGCGTGTCGTGCTCGGGCTCAAGGGCCACAACAAGCTGCGGATCGTCGCCGGCGGGCGCCCCGTCTCCCCCGTCATGGACGTCTGGGTGCGCTGAACCCCCGCGGCGGACCGGCCCGCCCCCCGTCCTGACGGCGTGCCGTGACCTCTGCCCCGCCTCCCCCGTTGATAGGGGCATGAAGAAGCGCAGCATGCTCGCAGTGGCGTCCCTCGCCGCAGGTGTGGTCACCGCCCTCGTCACCCCTCCCTCCCACGCGGCGGTGGAGGGTGGCCTCCAGGGCCCGGGCGTCCTCAGCCAGACCGACAGGCTCGGCGCCCTGCTGGACGCCGCGACGCAGGACGGCGACGCCGACGACGCACGGGGCGAGGGGCCGCGCGTGAAGTAGCCGGACCGCCACGCCCTCCGCCACCGCACTCCCCCGACATCACCCCGCTCCGAGCGGCCGAGCGCCGCACGGAGCGGGGTGTTGTGGTTCGGCCGGGAAAACTGGAACCTCCCGCGTCCGTTGATCCTCTTCTCTCGCGAAGCGCGCGCAGCCAGACGAAGAGACGGACGAACAGGGGGACCGCCGGTGAAGTCACTGACGCCGTACGGGCCGCGGCCGCCCCTGGTGGAAGGCACTCATGTTCAGCAAAGCCCTCGCGCCGGAGTACCAGGGGGCGCTCAGCGCGCTGTCGGTGAACTCCTCCCTCACCGATGTGCTCACCGCGGCGACGGAGCGGATGACCGCGGCGGAACGTTCCGGCGATGTACGGGAGACCGCGCGCGCCGCGCTGGCGGTCGCCGAGGCACACCGCCGGCTGGGTGATGTGCGCGCCGCCGACCGGGCGTGGAAGTCCAGCTACCGCACCGCCCGTTCGGCCGGTGACGAATCCGCCATGGCGTGGGCGCTGTGGAGCGGCGGCACCCTCGCCCGCCAGCGCGGTTCCCTCCCGCTCGCCTTCCGTCTGCTGCGTCACGCCGCCGACATGGGCAAGCGGGGCGGTGATGTGGTCGCGTACGGCTACTCGCTGGCCGGCCTGGCGGAGACCGGCCGGATACAGGGCGACTACCAGGCCGTCGAGGCGCTCCACGACGAGCTGCTCACCGAGGCGCGCAAGCGGGGCGAGGCCCGGCACACCGTCTGGGCGCTGGAGGGCATCGCGCAGATCCACCGGAACACCGGGCGCTACGACAGCGCCTACGAGATGTTCGCGGAAGCCGCCGAGATAGCCGCCCAGGCCGACGACCGCCGGGGCCACGCGTGGGCGCTGCGCGGGCTGGCCGACGTCGTCTCCGTACGCGACAAGGACACCGGGCGGGCACTGGAGCTGCTGTCCCGGGCGGAGGTCGGCTGCCGTGAGATGAACCTGTCGAGCGCGCTGGCCTACAACCACAAGATGCGCGCCAACGTGCTCTACCGGGCCGGCCGCTACGCGGAGGCGCTGCGGATGTACGACCAGGCCCTCGCCGAGTTCCGGGAGATGGACGAGCCGCGCGGCCAGGCACTGTCCCGCCTCGGCGCGGTCAAGTCCCGCGCCCGGCTCGGGGCGGATCCCGCCCGCACCGCCGCCGACCTCGCCGAACTGCGCGGTGTGCTGGACCGGATGGGGCTGCGGCACGCGAGCGCCATGGTCGACAAGGCCCATGACGAGCTGGGGCTGTCCCGGTGCCGCGCCACCGGCCGGGCCGCTCGGGGGGACGCGCGATGACGTCCCCGCTGACCGCCGGGTCCGCCACCGCCCGCACCGCACCGGTGGGACCGACCGCTGCGGAATCCCTGGCCCGGTGCCGCGCGCTGGTGGAACCCGCTCTGCGCGCCCGGGTGGCCGGGCTGCACGACTGGCCCGCCGAGATGGCCGGTTACGCCTTCGGCTGGTGCGAGGTGGGCGGCCGGCCGCGTGCCGGGTCCTCGGGCAAGGGGGTGCGGCAGGCCCTGGCCGTCCTGTGCGCGGAAGCCGCCGGGTCGCCCGGCCGGGCGGCGGTCGACGGCGCCGTGGCCGTGGAACTGGTGCACGCCTTCTCCCTGCTGCACGACGACATCATGGACGGCGACGAGACCCGCCGGCAGCGCCCCGCCGTGTGGAAGGCGTACGGCACGGGCCCGGCGGTGCTGGCCGGCGACGCCCTGTTCGCGCTGGCCTTCGAGGTGCTGGCGGGCGCGCCGGACGCGCACGGCGCGGCGGCGGTCCGCCGGCTCTCCCGGGACCTGGGCGAGCTGGTCTCGGGCCAGTCCGAGGACCTGCTCTTCGAGAGCCGCCCGTGGACCGGGCCGGGTGCCGTGGGCGTCGACGCCTACGTACGGATGGCGGAGCGCAAGACCGGCGCCCTGCTCGGTTGTGCGGCGGCGCTGGGCGCCCTGCTCGCGGGCGCCCCCGCCCGCACCGTGGATGCCCTGTCCACGGCGGGGCGGCAGTTGGGCATCGCGTTCCAGGTGGTCGACGACGTGCTGGGGCTGTGGGGCGACCGGGCGCTCACCGGGAAGCCGGTGCACAGCGATGTGCGGCGCCGCAAGAAGACGCTCCCGCTGCTGGCCGCCCTGGCGTCCGGGACGGCGGCCTCCGGCCGGCTCGCCGGCCTGCTCTCGGCCCCCGGGGTGCTGGACGAGGACGGGGTCAGGGATGTGGCCCGCCTGGTCGAGGAGGCGGGCGGCCGGGAGGCGGCGGAGGCGGAGGCCGGTCGGCGCCTCGAGCTGGCCCGGGACAGCCTTCTCGGGGTGCCCCTGGCGCCGGCCCCGGTGGCGGAGCTGCTGACCCTGCTGCCGTTCGTCGCCGGGCGGGTCGCCTGAGCTGGGCCGAGGCGGTCGCGGTGAGCCGGGTCAGCAGGTGACCACCTTGCCGTACGAGCCGGTCTTCCACTTCCACACCCACGCCTCACCGCGCTGGTAGGTCCAGCACCTGAGGTCCGGTCCGCTGTTGATGACGACCTTCAGGTGCATGACCTGACCGCAGTTGTTCCCCACGGTGACGGTCTTCTCGTGCTTGATGACGTCCCGGCTGACACACGCCGGAGCGGTCCCGCGCGCCTCGGCCGCGGACCGGGCCGGGGAGGCCGCGGCCTGGGCGGGTGCGGCCTGGGCGGGTGCGGCCGGGACGAGGAGGCCGCCGACGAGGGCCGCCGTGGCGGCGGCGAGGACCGAGCGTTCGCGTCGCGTGTTCGTCATGGTCCGGTTCCTTTCCGGGGTGCGCTCGGCGAGCGCTGCGGTCTCCACCATGCCCGGCCGGGTGACGGCATCGCGGCGCCTGGCGACATGTCGCCAGGCCCCGTGGTCGCGGGCCGGGCACGGTGGCCCGGCCCGGTGCCGGGGCGGGGTCGGCCGGGCGTCCATTCGGGCCGTTCCCGGCTGCCGCCCATGGCCGGCGGACGGCTGCCGGGTATGCCACGTGCATGCCCGACAAGTCCTCCGGCGCCGACGGCCAAGGCCGGTGGTTCGGCCGGCTGCACGGCGCGTTCCACGGCTCGGCCGCCGGACGCGGGTGGCGGCGCGGCAACCAGCTGGAGCTGATGCACCGCGCCATGGGGTTCGCCGCGCTCGGGCTGCTCACGCTGGTGCCGCTGCTCATCGTGGTCGCCGCGGCCGACCCGGCGAACGGGCAGGGGTTCGCGGAGTGGCTGACCGACGGCCTGGGTGTGGCGACGGGGTCGAAGGACGAGGTGAAGCTGCTGTTCGCGCCGCCGACCAAGGCGCTGGAGACGACCACCGGCTTCGGTCTCGCGGCGCTGGCGGTGTTCGGGTTGACCTTCGGCGGTGTGGTGCAGACGGGCTACGAGAAGGTCTGGGAGCTGCCGGCGGCCCGCTGGCACACGATGTGGCGGCACCTGGTGTGGCTGGCCCTGCTCATCGCCTTCCTGCTGCTGTCCGCGCACGTCGCCTCCCGCCCCGCCCAGGGCGGTGAACTCGCCTGGCGCGGCACGGTCGCCGTGGTGAGCACGGTGGGGTTCTTCTGGTGGTCGCAGCGGCTGCTGCTCGGCGGGCGGCTGCCGTGGAGGGCCCTGCTCCCCGGCGCGGTGGCGACGGTGATCGGGCTGGCGGGGCTGCGGGTCTTCTCCCGGCTGGTGTTCTCGCCCCTGATCGCCTCCAACGCCGTGACGTACGGGCCGGTCGGCACGATGCTGGTGGTCCAGTCCTGGCTGGTCGGTGTCGGGTTCGTGGTCTTCGGCGGCGCGCTCGTCGGCCGTCTGCTGTACGAGGAGCGCTGGCACCTGGCCCGTACGCTGCGCCGCCCGCTCGGCCGGCGGCGGCGCGGCTGAGCCCGCCGCGCGCCGGCGCCGGGCGACGGTTCGTCAGGTCCGCCGCTCGGCGAGTCCGGCGACCAGGCGTGCCGCGTCGTCCCGGAACACCGCCGCGCCGCGTGCCGTCCGCCGGTCGCGCTCCGGTCCCGGGCGGGCCAGCCGGTCGACCGCCGCCAGCAGCTCGCGGGTGTCGGCGGCGAAGGTGGTCAGCCCCTGGGCGGCCATCTCGCGCACCCCCTGGGCGCCGTGCCCGGCGATGGGCCGGTGGCCGAGGACCGGGAGCCGGGCGGCGAGGGCCTGGACGGCGGTCTGGCCCGCGGCGTTGTCGACCAGCAGCCGGGCCGCCGACATCAGCTCCGGGAGGTCGTCCACCCAGCCCAGGGCGAGGACCCCGGGCAGCCGGGCGGCACGCCTGCGCAGCCGCTCGTCGTGTCCGCACAGCAGGACGGGCAGGCAGCCGTGGCCGGCGAGGGCGGTGGCCGTGGCGGTCAGGCCGGGGCCGACGCCCCAGGCCCCGGCGGACAGCAGGACGGGCGGGCGGTCGCCGCCGTGCCCGGCGAGCACGGCCCGCCAGCGCGAGGGACCGGCGGCGGCCGCCCGGTGGAACGCCGGCGGCACGACCGGGCCGGGCGCCCCGGTGGTGCGGCCGGTGCCGGCCCGGACGGCCTCGGCGGCGGCCGGGGAGACGCACAGGTACAGGTCGTTGTGCGGGTGCTGCCAGGCCCGGTGGACGGCGAAGTCGGTGACGAACACGGCGCTGGGGACCCGCAGGGCGCCCCGGGCGCGCATCCGGCCGGTGATCTGGCCGGCGAGGTGGAAGGTGGAGACGACCACGTCCGGCCGCCACCGCCCGACGAGTGCGCCGAGCGGGCGTTCGCCGAGCGCCGCCAGGGGTGACACGCCGGCGCGCCGGGTGGCCGGGCGGTTGGGTTCGGCGGGCGCCAGGAAGACGGCGTGGATCGCCTCGTACAACCGGGGCGCGTGCCGCACCGTGCACCGGTAGAAGCCGCGCACCGCCGCTCCGGTGCCCGCGGGCAGGAGGGTGAGGACGTCCCGGACCAGGACCTCGTGGCCGCTCTCGCGCAGCCGGCGCGCCAGCTCGCCGGCCACCGCGTCGTGACCGGCTCCCATGCCGGCGCTGAGCACCAGGCACCGTCGCCCCATGAGGCGTCCTCCCACTGGCGGGGTTCCGCCGGACGGGTTGTCGTCGTCGTTCCGTCGCCCCATGGTGTTCGGCGCGGCGGGCGGCCGCATGCCGCGGCCGGGCGGCGGGAAGAACCGGCCTGTTCGGATGGACCACCGCCTGCGTGGCCGCCGCCGGGAGGCGGTCCGGCGGGAAACCAGGAGGCTGGAAGGGCACGGTTTCCCGTGCCGGAGGACCGCGAAACCGGAGGATTCGCCATGCCCGCTGCGCCCCGTCGAGCTGTCGGACCGGGAACGGTACGGCCGGTGGTGCTCGTGACGGGTGCGTCCTCGGGGATCGGTGAGGCCGTGGCCGAGCGGTTCGCCGCGGCGGACGGCTGGCGGCTGCTGCTGGCCGGTCGGGACGGGGAGCGCCTGGCCGCGGTGGCGCGCCGGACGGGCGGCCGGGCCCTGGCGGCGGATCTGGGTGAGCGGGCCGGCGTGGAGCGGCTGGCGGCGGACGCGCTGGCGGCCGGGGGCCGGGTCGACGTGCTGGTCGTGGCGGCGGGGATCGGCTGGGCGGGCCCGTTCGTGGAGATGCCGGCCGAGGACGTGGACCGGCTGGTGGCGGTGAACCTGTCCGCCGTCGTCCACCTGGTACGGCTGGTGCTTCCGGGGATGGTGCGTCGCGGGTCCGGAAGGGTGGTGCTGATCGGTTCCATCGCCGGGAGCGTCGGGGTGCGGAACGAGGCGGTCTACGCCGCGACGAAAGGGGCGCTGGTGGCCTTCGCCGACAGCCTGCGGTACGAGCTGGCCGGGACGCGCGTACGGGTGTCGGTGGTGTCGCCGGGCGCGGTGGACACGCCGTTCTTCGGCCGCCGCGGCGTCCCCTATCCCCGTGAGCACCCCCGTCCGGTGCCGGCCGG
This sequence comes from Streptomyces sp. NPDC050856, assembly GCF_040653855.1. Taxonomy (NCBI): domain Bacteria; kingdom Bacillati; phylum Actinomycetota; class Actinomycetes; order Kitasatosporales; family Streptomycetaceae; genus Streptomyces; species Streptomyces sp. NPDC050856. The sequence continues at coordinate 48,708 of NZ_JBFAGV010000009.1, forward strand.
CCGGGTGGCGGACGCGGTGTGGCGGGCGGCCGTGCGGGGGCGCGGGACCGACTCCTTCGTGCCGGGGTGGCTCGGTGCGCCGGCGCGGCTGCGCGGGGCGCTGCCGGGGGTCTTCCGCGCGCTGGCCAAGCGGTTCGGCTGAGCGCCCGGTGGCCGGCGGAGGGAGGACCGGGTCCCGATGACGGCGCTGTCGATCTGCCTGGCGCTGCTGGCCGCGCTGGGCAACGCCGGGGCGTCGGTGCTGCAACGGCGCGCGGCGGCCGACGCCGGCGCCGCCGGCTCCGCGGCACGCGGGTCCTGGGCGGCCGGGCTGCTGCACCGGCGGGTGTGGGTGTGGGGGGCGGCGCTGCTCGCGGTCTCGGGTGTCCTCCAGGCGCTGGCGCTGGCGACGGGCCCGCTGTCGGTGGTGCAGCCGGTGATGAGTACGGAGCTGATGTTCACCCTGCTGCTGGGCGGCGTGGTCTTCCGGCGCCGCCCGGACACCCGGACGCGGTGGGCGTTCGCCGCCATGGCGGTGGGGCTGGCCGCGTTCCTGGCGCTGGCGGACCCCTCGGGCGGCCGGGTGGCGGTTCCGGTGGGCGACTGGTTGTGGACGGCGGTGGGGGCCGGTGCCTTCGTCGGCCTGCTGATCGCCGTCTCCCCGCGGCTCGCTCCGGCGCCGCGCGCCGCGGTGCTGGGGACGGCGACGGCGACCGGGTTCGCGTGCACGGCGGCGCTGCTGAAGGACGCGCTGGGGCGGCTGCCGGACGGGGTCGGCGAGGTGCTGGGGAGCTGGCAGCCGTACGCGGCGGTGGGGGTGGGACTGGCGAGTTTCGTGCTGCTCCAGGTGACCCTGCGGGCGGGCACGCTGGTGGCCTCGCAGCCCGCGCTGACCCTGGGGGACGCGCTGCTGAGCGTGGTGCTGGGGGTGACGCTGTTCGCCGAACGGGTGCACCTGGGGTGGCGGGTGGTGTTCGAGGTCGTGGCGCTGGCCGTACTGGTGGCCGGGTGCGTGGGACTGGCGCGCTCGCCCCTGGTGGCCGACGAGGTGGAGGGTGACGGCTCATGGTGAGGGTGCGCATGGGCGGCGGCGCGGGTTCCCCCGGGACCGGGGCAGCGGCGACCGGGGCCGTGGCGGGGATCGGGGCCGCGGCGGGGGCCGGCGCCGCCGCCCTCTGCCTGGCCGTGGCCGGCTGGCACATCGGGCCCGCCGCGACCTGGCTGCCGGGGGTGCGCCGGACGCTGTTCCCGGGGCTCGACGGGCGGGGCGACCCGGCGCGGGTGGCGCTGACCTTCGACGACGGCCCCGATCCGGACAGCACACCGCAGTTCCTGCGCGCGCTGGACGCCCTCGCGGTACGGGCCACGTTCTTCGTGCTGGGCGCCCGGCTGGCGCGGTGGCCACGGCTCGGGCGGCTGATCGCCGGCGCGGGTCACGAGCTGGCGGTGCACGGCTGGGAGCACGAGCGGCCGTGGCTCCCCCGGCCGCTGGGCGACCTGCGGGACGTGGCGCGCGCCACCGAGGTGGTGGCGGAGACCTGCGGGGCACGGCCGCTCTGGTACCGGCCCCCGTACGGCGTCCTCACCGGCGGCCGGTGGGCCGCCGCACGCGCGGCCGGGCTGCGGCCGGTGCTGTGGTCGGCGTGGGGGCGCGACTGGACGGCCGGGGCGACGCCGTGGGGCGTACGGGCCGAGGTCACCAGGACACTGCACGGCGGCGGGACGGTGCTGCTGCACGACTCGGACGTGGTGAGCGCGCCGGGCGCCTGGCGCGCCGCTCTGGGCGCGCTGCCCGGGCTGGTGGCGGAGTGCCGGGAACGGGGGCTGACGGTGGGGCGGCTCGCGGACCACGGCCTGCCCGCCGCGTGACAGCGTGACGGGTGACGGGGCGACGGGCTGTCGGCGGCGTGACGGCGTGCGCCCGAGCGGTCAGGTGGGGGTCGCGCGTGCCGGCGCGACCGGGGCGCTCAGGCGTGGGAGAGGGCGAAGGAGACCAGGAAGCCGCACACCGTGATCAGCCCGATGGCCAGGTGGGCGTCCTCGAACGCCTCCGGGATCATCGTGTCGGCGATCATGGCGAGGATCGCGCCGGCGGCGAGCGCGGTCACCGCGGCCACCACGGCCGGGGAGGCGCCGCCGAGGAGCGTGAAGCCGAGGACGGCCGAGACCGTGGAGGCGGCGGCGATGGCGCCCCAGACCCCGAAGACGTAGCCGCGGCCACGGCCGGCCCGCCTCATCCCGGCGGAGCTCGACAGCCCCTCGGGCACATTGCTGATGAAGACCGCGGCGACGGTCACCATGCTGACCGCGCCGCCGTCCAGCAGGCTGACGCCGATGACGGCGGACTCCGGCACCCCGTCCAGCAGGGCGCCCAGCGCCAGGGCCATGCCCGAGCCGCCCTGCTGGGCCTCGGTGGGCTGGCTTCGATGGCGGCCGGAGCGTTTGCGGTGCCGGGCGCCCCTGCGGGCCAGGACCATGTTGCCGGCGGTGTAGGCGAGTGCGCCGGCGACCGTCCCGATGGCGGCCGGGGCGAGGCCCGCCTGGTCGTAGGCCTCGCCCACCAGCTCGAAGGAGACCGCCGACAGCAGGACGCCGGCGCCGAACGCCATCACCGAGGCGATCACCCGCTGGGACACCCGTACGCCGTACCCGACCGCCGCGCCCAGCAGCAGCGCCGACCCGGCCACCAGTCCCCACAGTCCCGCCTGTACCGCTCCGCTCATGGGGCGCGGGTACCCCGGCCGAAGTGGATCTCACTCCGCCCTCCTGCTTGAGTCGCTTGTTGTCAACTTTCTACCCGGTGGGCTATATAAGAAGCCATAGGGCATCGCACGCAGTGCCAAGGAGAGGAGTGACCCGTGATGCTCATGCGCGCCGACGCGTTCCGTGATGTCGACCGGCTCGGCCGGCACCTGCTGGAGACCGCTGCCCGCCCGGCGGTCATGCCGATGGACGCCTATCGCACGGGTGAGGAGTTCGTCGTCCACTTCGACCTGCCGGGCGCCGACCCGGAGAGCATCGACCTGGACGTCGAACGCAATGTGCTGACCGTCCGCGCGGAACGCCGCTCGCCGACGCCGCAGGACGCGGAGGTGGTGGCCTCGGAACGCCCCGCCGGTACGTACACCCGCCGGCTACTGCTGGGCGACTCCCTGGACGTCGAGCGGATCGAGGCCTCGTACGACGCGGGCGTGCTGACGTTGCGCCTGCCGCTCGCCGAGAAGGCCAAACCGCGCAGGATCAAGGTCAACGGCGGCCCGGCCGGAGCCGCCCCCCGCCGGATCACCGCCTGACACCGGCGGCTCTCCCTTGGGGCCCATCCGGCCCTCCTCCACACGAGAAAGGCACTGCCATGTCGATACGCCGGACGCGCACGCCGGACAGCGGGAGCACGGCATGACGTTCGACGAGCTGATCGAGGCGGTCAGGCGGGACGGCCTGTACCCGACGGCCGAGCAGGCCGAGGAGGTCACGCGCACCGTGCTGGCGGCGCTGGGCCGGCAGCTGACCGGGCGGGAGCGGGCCGACCTCGCCCGGCTGCTGCCCCGGGCGGCGGCCCGTGAGCTCACCGCGGGGATTCCGGCGGCCACGCCTCTGACCGGCGGCGAGTTCGTCGACGACCTGGCCGCCCGCACCGGGGGCGCGACCCCGGCCACCGCCCGCTGGGACGCCGGGTCGGTACTGGGCGTGCTCGCCCGCCTGGCGGGTCCCGGCCTGCTGCGGCGGCTGCTCGCCCGGCTGCCGGACGGATACGCCCTGCTGTTCGGCCAGGCACAGCTCGCCCCCGCGGCGGTGGCGGCCTGACCCCTGCCGCGCGGCAGGCTCCGGCACCGCCGCCCCAAGGCGGCGCGGTGCGGCACGGAGCCTGCCGCGCGGCCGCGCGGGCGCCGCTCCCCGCCCGTCGCGTCCGTCCGGACGGAGCCGGATTCAGTCGCCGCCGAGAGGGCATGCGGGTGCGGAAGGGAACCGATGTGGTCGTTGCCCGGCGTACGGCCGGGCTCTCGGGGCCCAGCGAGGAGGCAGAACGATGTCGCAGGTCGAGGAATCGATCAAGGTCGACGTGCCGGTGCGCACCGCCTACAACCAGTGGACCCAGTTCGAGACGTTCCCCGAGTTCATGGAGGGCGTCGAGCGCATCGAGCAGCGCACCGAGACCCTCACCCACTGGGTGACCAACGTGAACGGCACCAAGCGGGAGTTCGACGCGGAGATCACCGAGCAGATTCCCGACGAGCGGGTCGCCTGGACGACCGTCGCCGGTGAGGCGCGCCAGGCGGGCGTGGTGACCTTCCACCGCCTTGACGACACCACCACCAAGGTGATGCTCCAGATGGAGTTCGACCCCGACGGGTTGGCCGAAACCCTCGGCGACAAGCTGGGATTCGTCAAGCGCCAGGTCGCCGGGGATCTCAAGCGGTTCAAGGCCTTCATCGAGTCGCGCGGCGCGGAGACCGGCGCCTGGCGGGGCGAGGTCTGACCACGCCGGCCGGCCGGTACGGCCGGTCACGGGGCCGGGCCGGCGCGTCCGCCGGGCCCGGGTCGGCCGGGACCGGGTTGCCGGCCCGCCGTCCGGCTCCGGCCGGCGCTCACGCACCGCGCGGGCGCCGGCCGGAGCCGGACGGGTGATGTACGGCCCCCCGCTCGCGCCGCCCGCCGCCCGGTGGGCCGCGGGGATGGCAAAGTCGGCCCCGTTAACTCCAAGCGCCCCGCATCCGGGGTGGCTGAGCCGGGCCCCCGGGGTGGCACGTCCACCCGGGGGTCTCGGCTTGCCTCGGGGACGAAGCACCCCGCAAGGGACTCGCCGTAGCAAACAGTGCAAGGATGGACAGCGGGCCGGAGCCCGGTGGGGCGAGCCGTCCCGGAGCCCCTCGGCGACCGGCCCTCGGCAGCCCCCGCCCTCGGCCCCCGTGGCCCGCACCGGTGAACGGCGCTCGTGGCGGCTCACCCGCCGGTGGCGCTCCGACAACGGTGACACCAGAACGGTTTCGCACATGAACACAGAACCGACAGCGACGACGGCCTCGGAGAGAACCTCCAGCAGCACGGTGTTCGGCGCCCCGTGCTGGGTCAGCCTCATGGCCCGCGACCTGCGGGCCGCCCAGGACTTCTACGGGAACGTGCTGGGGTGGACGTTCCGCCCGGCCCGGCTCGGTGAGGAGTTCAGCGTCGCCCTGGCGGACGGCCGGCCGGTCGCCGGGATCGGGGCCCTCGCCCCGGCCCTGCAGGTGGCCGTCGCCTGGACGCCGTACTTCGCGGTGCTGGACGCCGACGAGACCGCTGCCCGGATCAGGGAACGCAGCGGCACCGTCGCCGTGGGCCCGGTGGGCTTCACCGTGGGGCGCGGCGCGCTGGCGGCCGACCGGGACGGCGCGGTCTTCGGCATCTGGGAGGGGCAGCTGCTGACCGGCTGGGAGACCTGGCGCGCCGCGACCCCCGCCTGGGTGAGGCTGCAGACCAGGGACGCCTTCGAGGCCGCCATCTTCTACGGCGAGGTCCTGGACTGGGCCTGTGACCGGCCGGGGTGCTGCGACGTCGAGTACGAGGAGGACGAGGTCGTCCTGCGCAGCGGCGGGCACGTGGTCGCCCGGCTGGGCTCCGGCGCCCTGGAGGCCGCGCCCGACCCCTCGGTCCGGCCGCGCTGGCAGGTCCACTTCCCGGTACCGGACGTCGACCGCTGTGTCGACGCGGTCCGGCGGCACGGTGGCACGGTCATCGGCCACCTGCCGGGCACGGAGGCGACGCTTCGCGACCCCGACGGGGCCCTGTTCACCATCACGACACAGACTCCGGCCGCATGAGCCCGATATCCGCGGCGGAGGCGGAGTGACCCTCTCCGATCTCATCTACGGCGGCCTGGGCGTGGGGGCGCTCGCCGCTGCCGTCCTGCCGCGCGTGGTCTTCAAGCGCCCCTTCTCCATGCCGATGGTCTTCCTGGCGGCCGGCGTGCTCGTCTATCTGCTGCCGGTGCCGCTGCCGGCCGTCGACCCGATCCGCGACCGCCTGTGGGTGGAGCACATCACCGAGGTCTGCGTCATCGTCTCCCTGATGGGCGCCGGGCTCGCCATCAACCGGCCGATGGGCCCGCGCTCCTGGGCGGGCACCTGGCGGCTGCTGGGCATCACCATGCCGCTGTCCATCGCGGTGACCGCCGTCCTGGCCTGGACACTGCTGGACTGGCCGCCCGCCGCCGCCCTGCTGCTGGCGGCGGTCCTGGCACCCACCGATCCGGTGCTGGCGGCCGAGGTCCGGGTGGGCGAACCGACCGACTCGGAGGACGACGAGGACGAGGTGCGGTTCACCCTCACCAGCGAGGCGGGGCTCAACGACGGCCTGGCCTTCCCCTTCGTCCTGGCCGCCCTCGCCCTGGCCGCGGCGGCGGGCACCGGCTGGTCGGCGGGGTGGATCGGCGAATGGGTACTGGCGGACGTACTGGGCCGGATCGCGGTGGGCGTGCTGGCCGGGGTGGTCGTGGGGCGGCTGCTGGGGTGGATGTTCTTCCGTGCCCGGGCGCAGGAGCTGCGCCTGTCGGAGCACATGGAGGGGTTCGTGGCCCTCGGCGCGACCTTCCTGGCGTACGGGGTCACCGAACTGCTGCACGGATACGGGTTCCTCGCCGTGTTCCTGACGGCCTGCACCCTGCGGGCCGCCGAGCGCAGCCACGGCTACCACAACGTGCTGCACGAGTTCACCGAGCAGATCGAGCGGCTGCTGACAGTGGTGCTGCTCTTCCTCCTCGGCGGGTTCATCGCGACCGGCGGCCTGGCGGCCCTGTCCTGGCAGGGGGCGGCCGTGTCGCTGCTGCTCCTGCTGGTCGTCCGGCCGGTGACCGGCTGGCTCGGGCAGCTGGGCTTCGGCGCGGGACCGCGTGAGCGGGTGGTCACCGCGGTGTTCGGCCTGCGGGGCATCGGGTCGCTGTTCTACCTCGCGTACGCCTTCGGCCACCACGACTTCGGCGGGCTGGCGGGGCCGTTGTGGGCGGCGGTGGCCTTCACCGTCCTGGTGTCGGTCATACTGCACGGTGCCACGGCGACCCCGGTCATCACCCGGCTGGACCGGCTCCGCCGGGAGGCGGGGCCGGGCAGCCCGCCCTGACTGGGCCCGGCGCCCGCCGGGGCGCCCCGTCCGGGCCGTGGCGGGCCGCCCCGAGCGGCAGGCCCGGGCCCGGCAGGTGCTCCAGCAGGACCCTGCGCTGTGTCTCCTCCCGGTCGAGGACCTCGGCCAGGACGGCGGTGTCGCGACGGCGGGTGATGGCCCCGCGCACCAGACCGGCCAGTACGTCCGGGGGCAGGGATTCGGCCTGGGTGGTGGAGGTGCTGGGGAAGGACCGGCGGTCGGTGGCCTTGACCGGCGCGGTGGGCAGGGCGTGCTCGGCGATCTGCGCCTCCGTGACGGCCAGGCGTTCGAATTCCATGCGGACGTCGGGGGCGTCGAGCGCGGCGAACGCCGTGATGTCCTCCCGCAGTGCCCGGAACAGGTGCAGTCCGCCCGGGTCCCAGTCACTGATCACCATGATCCGTACGGTGTCGTGCCCGCCCGCGGCGGCCCGCCGGGCGGCGGCGCGCTTGCCCGACAGGCTGGTGAAGCCGGTGCCCGCGTACACCGGCACGCCCCAGGGGTCGGTGACGGCGGCGAGCTGGGGCGCCAGGCCGGCGGTGTCGCACCACACCTCGAGCCGGGCCTCCTGGCCGGCCTGCCGGTCGAGCCGGTAGTCGCGGGCCGCCTCGCCCAGCGCCCGGAGGAAGCCGTCGGGGCCGTCGTACGCGCGGGGCTCGACGGCCGGGCCGGTGTCGTCGCGTATCGCCAGCCAGGAGATCCGGCGGGAACGGCGGGCCATGCCGAGGACCTCGACCAGGCGCTTGTAGGTCCTCTCCTGCTTGGCGAGCACCCCGTCGGCCACCGCCGCGTACCAGATCTGGCCGATCGTCAGCGGAAGCTGGGCGGCATACCTGCCGAGGATCATCTCGACGGCCGCCAGCAGCTCCACGGTCGGCGGGCGCGGCTGCCAGCCCGGCTGGTAGCCGCGAGGACGCCTGTCCGGCACGGTTGCCCCCCCTTCGCCCGAAGCCTGCCGGGGCCGGGACGCCCAGGCGTCCCGGCCCTCTCTTGAGGCTTGCCCACGCGGAGGGGGATCGTCACCCGTGCGGAGGCGCGGGTGGGGGCGTCAGCTCGCCCGCCGGCCCGCCAGCGGCGCGGTGTCCATGCCCGAGCCGCCGCGCATGCCCTTCAGCATCTCCGCGATGGCCTCCAGGGCGGTGCGCTCGGGCCGCCAGCCGAGCTCGGCCCTGGCCCGGGTGCAGTCCATCATCGGCAGCCGCAGCACCGCGTCGAAGAGCTGCGGCGAGGCGGGGATCAGCCGCAGTCCCCACCCGGCGGCCAGCAGGGTGCGGGCGGCCGGGCGCGGTACCCGGACGACACGGGCGTCGAGCAGCCCGGCGAGCTCGGCCGCACCCACCGGCGGCTCGGCGGCCAGGTTGAAGGGGCCGCGCACGTCCTCGGTGACGGCGATCCGGTACGCCTGGGCCGCGTCGTCGGTGTGCAGCGCCTGGAACCGCAGCCCCGGGATGTCCGGTACGACGGGCACGGCCCTGGGCGAGGCGAGCTGGCCCGGCATGAAGCGCCCGGCGAAGATCCGGCGCTGCTCGCTGCCCGACTCCTCCTTGAAGAGGAACGCCGGACGCATCCGCACCACGCGCACGCCGGGGTTGCGCACCTCGAAGGAGTCGAGGACCCGTTCCAGATAGGCCTTCTCCCGGCAGTACGCGGCCTCCGGCCAGCCGTGCGTGGGCCATGACTCGTCGACCGGCCGGTCCTTGGGTCCGGGCGAGTAGGCACCCACCGAGGAGGCGTGGATCAGCGCGGGCACGCCCGCCGCGGAGACGTCGCGGAACACCTGGAGGCTGCCGTGCACATTGGTGCGCCAGGTCTTGACCGGGTCGTGCGTCGGCTGGAAGGCCCAGGCCAGGTGGATCACCGTGTCGGCACCCTCGAAATGCCGCACCAGGTCGGTCTCCTGCGCGAGGTCCACCGACGCCCACTGGGTCTTGGGCGGCGACCATCCGGGCACCCTGCGTGCCAGCCCCAGTACGGATGAGATCTGCGGGTCCTGTGCCAGAGCCGCCACCACGCTGGTGCCGACGTTTCCGGTGGCTCCGGTGACGACGACCCTCTTGCCGGCTTCCATGCTCACGGTTCTCGCCCTCCGACGGTCCGGTCCCCGGCACCGCGCCGGGACACAGCGAGTACCCCCTGCGGGGCGGTCCACGTCGGGCGGCGCGCCGGACGCTCCCGGACACCCCGGTGGCGGTCGACGGGCGCGGCCCGGACGGCGTGACGCCCGCGGTCGCACGGCCGCACGGGGAGGCGCCCGTCGCCGAGGTGGTTCCCGCCACCGCCGGGCCGGCGCCGGCGGCGGGGCCGCTGCCCGAGGCGGACGACCTTTCCGGCCGGGCTGATCCCGTACGGCGTGGCCGGGACCGTGCCGCCGGCGGTGGGCGGGGACTTCGCCGAGGAAGCCGCCGGAACCGGCGTCACCGTCAACTCCGTGATCACCGGCCCCACCCGCACCGGTGGCGTCGAGGAGTCCGGGTACGGGCCGGTCGGCCGGGACCTATCCTGGGCGGCAGGCACGGCGGGAGTCCGTCCACGAGCACCGGCCGCGGTCACCGCTGGGGCGGCCGATCGAACCCGAGGAGATCGCGCACATGGTGGTCCACCTCGGCTCGCCGCAGGCGCCGGCGACCACCGGGGGCGCCCCGCGGGTCGGCGGAGGATGCGTGGACGCGGTCCTGCCGTGATCCGCCGGTGGCCGAATCCCGCCACGCCCTTGGCATATGCCAAAAGCACCACCGGATCGAGTGTCGCCAAACGTCTTACAGGCCCTGTCCGCCTGTGCAACAGTCGTAACCGGTCACTGCTTTGACGACCCTGGCCGCGCGCCGCGCCTGTATCGGAGTACCACATGCCGTCCCATCTCTTCGCGGACCGTTCCGCCCCTCAGCCGCCCGAGCGCGGCACGGTGGACGCCCTGATCTCGCAGACCCGCAGGCTCCGCGGCGACCTGGACGCCGTCCGCCGGGACGCGGTGGCCGACGAGGACGACCCGCAGGGACGCTGGCAGCGCGCGCTGTGCGAACTGGCCGCCCATCAGCTCGACGACGTACGCGCCCAGTTGGGCCAGTTGAAGGAAGGCCCGCCGGACCTGCTCGCGCCCGAGGCGGAGCCCGGGCCGGCGGAGGCGCACGTGTCCCCGCCCGACGCCGGGGCCGGCTCCGAGGAGCGGCCCGCCGGATCCCTCCTCAGCCGCGTCGGCAGCGCGGAGTGGAATCTCCTGACCGACGAGGTGAACTGGTCGGAGGAGCTGTACCGGATCCTCGGCCGCTCCCCCGGGACCGGGCCGATGTCCCTGGACGAGCTGCCCTCCATGGTGTTCGCCGAGGACCAGGCGCTGCTCACCACGATGGTCACCGGCTGCCTGATCGACGGCAAGCCGATCGACGGCGAGTTCCGGATCGTCCGCGGCGACGGGCGGGTGCGGACCCTGCACATGATGGGCGAGCCGGTGCTGGACGCCGACGGGTGCACCGCGTCCATGTGGGCCGTCTTACGGGACGTCAGCGAACTGCGTCGCAGCGAGCGGGCGGTACGGGAGTCGCGGGACTCGCTCCAGCGCCGCCGGCACCTGGAGCAGACCGAGCACCGGGTGGTCGTGGAGCTCCAGGAGGCGGTCCTGCCGGCGTGGCAGGGCCCGCTGCGCCTGCCCCGGCGGGGCACGGCCGCGCTGGACGTGGCGGTGCACTGCCTGCGCTCGCGCGGCACCGCCCTGATGGGCGGCAACTGGTACGACGCCATGGAGCTGCCCGGCGGGGACGCGCTGCTCACCGTCGGCGAGCTCACCGGGCACGGTCTGAGCGCCACGTCCGCGATGGCGCTGCTGCTGGGCGCGCTGCGGGGCATGGCGGTGGCGGGGATCGAGCCGGGCGCCCTGCTGGGCCACCTCAACCAGGTGCTGGAGTCGTCGGCCCAGGCGGCTCTCGGCAGCGCGGTGTGCTGCCGGTACAGCCCGGCGTCCGGGACGCTGCGCTGGGCGCAGGCCGGACACCCCGCCCCGCTGCTGCTGCGCGGCGGGACGGGGTGCGCGCTGACCCGCCCGGACGGTGTGCTGCTGGGCGCGACGTCCGGGGCGGCGTACGAGCAGGCCCAGGTGCGGCTGCTGCCCGGGGACGTGCTGATGCTGCACACGGACGGGCCGGCCGGCGACCCCGGCACGGGCAACTCCCGGGCGGACAGGTTGCTGGGTCTGGCGCCACGGGTCGCCGGGGCGCACGGTGCGCGGGAGTGTGTGCGGTCGGTGGTGGAGGAGTTCGGCGTACCGTCCCACGAGGACGACGCCTGTGTCGTGGTCGCCAGGGTCGGCGACGAGCGGTGAGGGGGGCCCGCTGACGGGTGGCGGTGGAGGGGCGGGGCAGCCGGATCGGGCGTCCGTGCGGCGCCGGAGGGCGGCGTACGGGCCGGAGTGCGAGTCCGGTGGGGACGGCCGTGCGGCGTGCCGTGCCGGCGGGCTAGATCCGGGTGCTCCGCGGCTCCGTCCGCGCGCCGGGCGCGGTCCGGGCGTTCGGCGGCTTCCTGAGGTTGCTCGGCATGGCCACCTCGATCTCCTCACGGAGGTCGTCGATCTTGGAGTAACCCCCGTACTCGCCGGTGAGCCGGTACATCTCCCGCAATCGGTCCCAGGTGCGGTGCGAGGAGGTCTCCCCTATCGACACCAGCGCCAACCGGGCGTACCGGTCGGCCTGCTCCGGGTCGTCGGCGATGAAGCACGCCGACGCCAGGGAGATGTAGTCGAAGATCTTCGACCGCTGGCGACCGCCCTCGCGCAGCTCCAGGGCCTGTTTGGCATGGCGCTGCGCGGGGAGCGCGGCCGAGGGATCGTGGTCGGCCAGGGTCCGGTACGCGAGGGCCTGCATACCGTGCAGGTCGGCCTCGTCGAACATCTGCATCCAGCTGGGCGGGGGCACGTCCCCCTTGTCGGAGACGAAGAGCTCCTCGGCCTCGCCGAGGGTGCGGCGCATCGCCTGGCCGCGGCCCATCGACGCCTGCGCCCACGCCTCGATGGTGTGCAGCATCGCCTGGGTGCGCGGCAGCACCTCGTCGCCCGAACCGGACCTGGCGAGTTGCATCAGGTCCAGGGCGTCGTCCGGGCGGCCCAGGTGGACCATCTGGCGGGCGGCGCGGGACAGCGCCTCCCCGGCGCGCGGCCGGTCGCCGCCCTCCCGGGCCGCGTGGGCGGCGATCACGAAGTACTTCTGCGCGGTGGGTTCCAGGCCCACGTCGTGGGACATCCAGCCGGCGAGGACGGCCAGGTTGGCGGCGACGCCCCACAGGCGCCGCTGGAGGTGGTCGGGGTGGCGGTAGGCGAGCATGCCGCCCACCTCGTTGAGCTGGCCCACCACCGCCTTGCGCTGGAGGCCACCGCCGCGCGCGGCGTCCCAGGCGCGGAACACTTCGACCGAGCGCTCCAGCGCTTCGATCTCCTGCGACCCGACGGGGGCCGCCTCGTAGCGGTCGAACCCCGCCGGATCGGCGTGCAGGGGGTCGCCACCCCGGCGGATGCCGACGGGAGGAGAGGGGTCGGTACGGAGCCAGTCCTGCATGGCACTGGTGAGTGCGGAGCCTGCGGCGAGCGCGGCGCCCGCGCCCACCAAGCCGCGTCGGTTGAGCATGAGGTCCATTCCCGTGAATTCGGTGAGGACCGCGACCGTACGCTCGGACGCCCAGGGCAGCCCGTCAGGGTTGTCGTCGTTCCTGACGTCCCGCCGTTTCCCGGCGCGCCCGTGTCGTACGAACCCGAGGTCCTCGATGGTCACGACACGGCCGAGTCGCTCGGTGAACAGGGCCGCCAGCACCCGCGGCACGGGATCGCGCGGGGTCTCCCCCATGTCGATCCAGCGCCGGACCCGTGAGGTGTCGGTCGCCAGCTGCGGGTGGCCCATGGCCGCCGCCTGCCGGTTCACCAGCCTCGCGAGTTCGCCCTTGGACCAGCCGGCGAGGCCGAACAGGTCTGCAAGGCGGGTGTTGGGTTCTCCGGTCACGTCAAGCCCCCAGGTTCTCGGCTGAGTTGACAGTAACCGCCTGGCATAGGGCTGGCGACTATTCGCCAGGGTTCGCCAGGGTCCGCCAGATGGTGTGCCACCCGCGCCCGGGTGTCAGGTAGGAACGCGCCACCCCGTCCCGGCGACCGGACCTCATTCCCCAGGGTGTCGGCCGGTCGCCGGGACGGGGCAGCGCGGATAACTCGTCGGCGCACGAAGGGATCTGTCTCGCCTCATGTACACAGCATCGTCCTCCGTGTCCGCCCCGCCCCGGCCGCAGCGATCCACCCCGGTCGGCAGCGGGCCGTATCCGCTTCCGTCCCAGGCGGGGGGCCGGCCCCGGCGCTGGGCGGGGGCCGTGACGGGGCCGCTCAGCGGGCGCATCGACCTGTCCGGCGCGCAGGGCGCGCAGTTGCGGAAGGCCATCGCCTCGGTGCACCGCGTCTGCCCGGAGTTCAACCCGGTGCAGGTGATGCGGCGCAGCGGGCGCTCGGTGCTGATCGTGGGCACCACGGGACGGATGACCGCGGTCGCCAAGTGCTTACTGGACCACTCCCCCGCCTGGGTGGAGCGTTTCCGGCACGAGATCGCCGCCTACCGCACCTTCGTCCGGCACCGGCCGCCGGTGCGGGCGCCGCGCCTGATCGCCGCGGACCCGGACAACTGCACGCTGGTCGTCGAACGCATGCCCGGCCGCGCCGCGGCCCTCACCCGGCACGTGTCCGAGGTGCCGCCCCGCGCCGACCTGCGGGCCGTGCTCGGCGCGGTCGTCCGGCTCAACGCGTGGCGGCCGTCGGCCGGGACGTTCGAGGCACCGCTCGACTATCCGTCGCGGATCGCGCGCTACCACGAGCTCGGTCTGTTCACCGACCGGGACCGCGACGACCTGCAGAAGCTGCTGCACGGCCTGGCTCAGGCGGGCGGGCGGCACGGCATGGGCCAGTTCTGCCACGGTGACGCGCTGCTCGCCAACATGCTCCTCTCACCGGCCGGTCCGGTGCTGGTGGACTGGGAGCACGCGGGCTGGTACCTGCCAGGATACGACCTGGCGACCCTGTGGACCGTGCTGGGCGACGCGCCGGCCGCCCGGCGGCACATCAGCCAGCTGGCGCAGGTCGGCGGGCCGACGGCACGGGACGCGTTCCTGGTGAACCTGATGCTGGTGCTGACCCGGGAGATCCGTACGTACGAGACGGCGGTGCAGCGCACGATACGAGAGGCCCCACCGGCCGGCTCGGTGCCGGCCCAGCCGGGTGCGGTGTCCGTGGGGGAGGAACAGCGGCTGCTGCTGAGGCGGCTGCACGACGACTGCGCACTGGCCCGGCGGGCGGTGCGCGCGGCGGTCGGCACCCGCTGACCGCCCCACGAGGGGGAAGCGCGCCGGGTGTCCCATGCCGAGGCACCGGACACCCGGCGCGCTGCTGGAACCGGCTCCCGCGACCGGCCCGTGACGTCCCGTCCGGCCCGTTCCGGGGACGTCATGCCCGGCCCGTTCCGGGGACGTCATTCCCGGGACGTCATGCCCGGGCCGTCAGGGACGATCGAGGACCGACGGCGGGCCGTACGCGGCGACGGGAGGCTCCGTGGAGGTGACGAGCACCCGGTACGGGCCCGGGGGCGGCTCGGGCACCGGCTCGGCCACAGCCACGCCGATGCCCGGGGCGCGCATACCGCCACACACGGCGAGCACCACGGCCGGGGCACGGCGCACTACCGGCCGGCGCGTCGCCGTTCGGCGCGGCCCACCGCGTCCCCGCGGCCCGGGTGCGCACCCGGAAGGATCCGGTGGGGCCCACCGGCCGGCACGCACAGGTCGGTGGCCCGCGGAAGCCGGGGCCCGGCGCGAGCGGTCCACTGAATGACGGGTGCCCTGTCCGGCTGTTCGCTCCCCCGCCCGGTGCGGTGGCGGACGCGCCGTCCCGCGCGGTGCGGCCAGGCGATGAACGGCCGTTGGTGGTTTCCCCGGCGCGCGGTACCGCACACCCGCCGTCCGGCCCGGCCTGCCGGGACTTCCGCCTCTCCGGGCGGGGGCCGTCCGGCCCCACGACGCGGCACCCGGGCCCCGCGGGTGTTTACCGGTACCGCCCCAGGTAACGCGATGATTCGTCCCCGCCGCCGGCGGGAGGTGCGTAACCGTCATGGAGGTCGAGCATGGGAATCATCGCGTGGATCATCATCGGTCTGCTGGCCGGAGCGATCGCCAAGGCGCTGATGCCTGGTAAGGACCCCGGCGGCGTCCTCGTGACGATGCTCATCGGAATCGTCGGCGGCCTCCTGGGCGGCTGGCTGGGCAAGGTCGTCTTCGGGGTGGACTCCATCGACGGGTTCTTCCACCTGTCCACCTGGATCGCCGCGATCATCGGATCCGTGATCGTTCTCGCGCTCTACCGCCTCGTCACCGGGCGAGGCCGCCGGGCGCACGCCTGACCCCGCCGGGGGCCGTGGAGCACGGACGACGTTCTCCCGCCCTGCCACGCGGTGACGCTCAGGCGCTGAAGACGCTGTGGAACGAAGGCCGTCAGGGGCCGCCGGGACTTCTTGGGTCCCGGCGGCCCCTGTCGTTTCCCGCCGCCCGGGAGCGGTCACCGGCCGGTCCGCCGGGCGTGACGGGCCGAGCGACCCGGGTCCGGGCGCCGTCCACACGGCCGGCCGCCGGGCGCGCGGCCCGCGACGACCCGGTGGGGGGCGTGCCGTCGCGGTCACCGGCCGGTGGGCCTCGGACCCCGGCCGGGGTTATGAGGGAGGGCCGGTCGGCGGACCCGGGACCCAAGCGGGGCGGTCGCCGGTCCGGCCGTCGGCACGGGCCGGCGTTCGGTCGCACCGCTGGCGTTCATATGACTAATACGGGTGTTGCGTAGGCCACCCGGGCGAAGGGTAGGGCTGGCGCGCTAGCCCACACGCTTACCGAAAGGCCTGGCACGCATGGCACAGCCCTTCGTCCTGCCGGATTTCTATGTGCCGTATCCGGCGCGCCTCAATCCCCATCTGGAGGCGGCGCGCGCCCACACCAAACAGTGGGCGCGGCGGATGGGGATGCTGGAGGGGTCCGGCATCTGGGAGGAGCACGACCTCGACGCGCACGACTACGCCCTGCTGTGCGCCTACACCCACCCGGATTGCGACGCCGAGGCGCTGTCCCTGGTCACCGACTGGTACGTGTGGGTCTTCTTCTTCGACGACCACTTCCTCGAGGTCTTCAAGCGCACCCCCGACCTGGCCGGTGCCAAGGCGTACCTGGACCGGCTGCCCGCCTTCATGCCGACGGACCCCGCCCGGGGCACACCGGAGCCGGTCCACCCGGTCGAGGCGGGCCTGGCCGACCTGTGGGCACGTACCGTACCCGCGATGTCACCGGCCTGGCGGGCCCGGTTCGCCGAGGCCACCGAGAACCTGCTGAACGAGTCGATGTGGGAGCTGGCCAACATCCGGGAAGGCAGGATCGCCAACCCGGTCGAGTACATCGAGATGCGCCGCAAGGTGGGCGGGGCGCCCTGGTCGGCCGGGCTGGTGGAGTACGCGGCGGGCGCCGAGGTGCCCGAGGCGGTGGCCGGGTCCCGGCCGCTGCGGGTGCTGCGTGACGCGTTCTCCGACGCGGTGCACCTGCGCAACGACCTCTTCTCTTACCAGCGGGAGGTCGAGGAGGAGGGCGAGAACAGCAACGGCGTGCTGGTGCTGGAGACCTTCCTGGGATGCTCGACGCAGGAGGCGGCCGAAGCCGTCAACGACCTGCTGACCTCGCGTCTCCAGCAGTTCGAGAACACGGCGGTGACCGAGGTGCCCGCCCTCTGCCGGGAGAAGGGCCTGACTCCGGCGGAGACCGGCGCGGTCGCCGCCTATGCCAAGGGACTCCAGGACTGGCAGTCCGGCGGCCACGAGTGGCACACGCGCTCCAGCCGGTACATGAACGAGGGGACACGCGGCGTCTCCCCGTCGCTCAACGGAGTGCTGGGCACATCGGCGCTCGACGTCCACACCCTGTTCGGCCGCCCGGCCGCCGCCCGGCTGCGCGGCCTGACCCATGTGCCGCACCAGTCGGTGGGCCCCTCGCTGCTGCCGGAGTTCGACCTGCCGTACCCGCTGACGCTCAGCCCGCATCTGGACGACGCCCGCGCCAAGTCCCTGGCCTGGGCGGAGCGGATGGGCCTGCTCGGTGACATCTGGGACCGGCCGATGCTGGCCGGCTTCGACTTCGCGCTGTGCTCGGCCGGCCTCGACCCCGACGCCACCGCCGAGGAGTTGGAGCTCAGCGCCGAGTGGCTGACCTGGGGCACGTACGGGGACGACTACTACCCCATGGTGTTCGGCCGGCCGCGCGATCTGCTGGGGGCCAAGCTCTGCACCGACCGGCTCATGGCCTGTATGCCGGTGGCCGACCCGGCGGCCGGCGCCGGTGTCGCCGTCAGTCCGATGGAGCGGGCGCTCGCCGACCTGTGGGCGCGCACCGCCGGGCCGATGGGGCCGCCGGCACGGCAGGCACTGCGCCGGGCGCTGGACGACATGCTGGAGAGCTGGCTGTGGGAGCTGCACAACCAGGCGCAGCACCGGGTGCCCGATCCGGTGGACTACGTGGAGATGCGGCGCCTGACCTTCGGGTCGGATCTCACGATGAGCCTGGCGCGGCTGCGGCACGCGCACCGGCTGCCGCCGGAGATCCTGCGCAGTGGGCCCCTGCGCGGCCTGGAGAACTCGGCGGCGGACTACGGGACGCTGCTCAACGACCTCTTCTCGTACCAGAAGGAGATCGAGGTCGAGGGCGAGGTGCACAACGGGGTGCTGGTGGTGCAGTCCTTCTTCGGTTGCGACTACCCGACCGGTGTGGCGATCGTGGGCGATCTGATGCGCGGCCGGCTGCGCCAGTTCGAACACATCAAGAAGCACGAGCTGCCGGTGCTGTACGAGGAGCACGGGCTGGGCCAGGAGGGCAGGGCGGCGGTCGAGACGTACGTGCGGGAGCTGGAGGACTGGCTCGTGGGCATCCTCAACTGGCACCGCGGGGTGCGCCGCTACCGGGCCGAGGACGTGCGCTCGGGCAGCGGTACGGCGGTGCGGCGCGGCGGTCCGACGGGGCTGGGAACGTCGGCGGCCAGGGTGGCGGGGCTGTTCGCCGGGTGACGGCGGAGCCGGCCGGGCCTGCCCCGGACGCTCGGGCGTCCGGGGCAAACGATCCAGCCGGGCGACCGGGGCGACCGCGGTGACCGGGCGACGATCCGGCCGGGCCCGGACGGTCCTCGCCGACGGCCCCGGGGTCGCACGGCGACGGCGGTCAGGACGGGCGGATGCCGCGGAGCTGGTCCAGTTCGCGGCGTTCGCGCTTGGTGGGCCGGCCGGCGCCGCGGTCCCGGACACCGGCGAGGGCGACGTGCTCGCGGGGCGGCGGGGGCGGGCTGTTGTCGGCGTACGCCTCGGCGGCGACGGGCGCGCCGACCCGCTTGGCGATGGCCCGCTTCACCTCGACGACGCGCTCGCGGCCCGCGTGGAAGAGCCGGACCTCGTCGCCCGCCTGGACGGGCTGGGCCGGCTTGGCACGCTCCCCGTTCACCCGGACGTGGCCGGCCCGGCAGGCCGTGGCGGCCTGCGAGCGTGTCTTGGTGAGCCGTACCGCCCAGATCCAGCTGTCCACCCGCGCGGTCGCGGTCGTGTTCCCCTCGTCGGTAGCCATGGTTCCGACTCTAGTCGGCGGTCCGGACAGCGGCCCGGGCATGCTCCGCACGCGGGAGGGCCCGTGTCCGGGCGGCGTCCGGCTGGGGGGTGCCGTCAGCCCTGCTGGAAGAGTTCCGCGGGCAGCGGCTTGAGCAGGGCGTACAGATCGTCCGTGATCGGCCGGTCCCAACTGGCGATGGTGACGAGGACGTTGTCGCTGCGGTCGAACTGGACGCAGGAGATCCGGCTCTCGGAGAGCTTCAGGCGGCGCACGACGAGCAGGTTGTCGCCCTGCATGACCGGCACGTCCTCGGTCTCGACGACCTCGACCGGCTCGTCGTTCTCCAGCGCCGCGAGGAGCTGCGCCACCTCGAAGGGGATCTGGCCCTCCCCGAGCTCACGCGCCGGAGAACCCTCCGGGAGGTTGCCGATGATCATCGCCGGGCCGCGGCCGCCGAACAGGTCGTACCGCAGGAAGACGCCCTGACAGGTGCCGTCGGCGGCGGGGAGCAGACCGGCACCGAGGTTGCCGGGCCAGTCGCCCGGGTCCATGGCCAGGACATCGAAGTCCGGGCCGGCGGGTGTGGCGGCGCTGCGGCGGCGGAGGAAGGACATGCCGCCATGGTACGTGCCCGGGCGTCCCGGGCCGCGCCGGGTCCGCTCCCCGGCGCCCCGTCGCCGGGGCCTCCCGGGCGCCCCTGCCACGGCCCGGTTCACCGCCGCGGGCGGCGGCCGCCGCGGCCCGGTCCGTCCCCGTGCCCAGCAGTCGCCGGGTGGGTCGGGGCGCGGGCCGGGCGTCCTCTCCGGGACGGGGCCGGGCTCAGGCCGAGCGCTGTGCGAGGCGGCGCAGCGCGGTGAGGGCCTCGCCCACCCGGGCGTACTCCACGAAGAGGTGATCGTGGTGGTGGCCCGCCACCACATTGCAGCTCAGTCCGGCGTCGGCGAGCTCGCGGGCCACGGCGGCGGTCAGCCCGACGGCGTCCAGCGCCGAGTGGACACGCAGGGTGATCCAGCCGGCCACGAAGTCGTACGGGAGCGAAGCGGCGTCGGCCTCCTCCTCCCGCACCACCACGGTCAGCCCCTCCGACTCGGCGACGGTGACGACGGGGTGCAGACCGGGCGGGACGGCGGGGCCGTCGACCGTGGCGAAGACATAGCGGCCGGGGTTCTGCTCGGGCCGCATGCCGGCGATGAGCCGGGTCAGATCACGCTCTCCACTCATGATCACCAGCCTAGGGCGTACGACCGGTTCCGGCTCCCCGGTCCACTGTCCTGGCTGATCGTCCTCGTCGTCATCCCGCCGGCCGCGCTGCTCGTCACCCGGCTGGCCGGTGACGAGCCGCTGTTCACGGTCCCCGCTGTGGGGGTCAGGTGACGTCGAACCGGCCCTCCAGGGCGCCACGGACGAACGCCCGCCACTCCGCCGGGGCGAAGACGAGCGACGGGCTTTCCGGACGGCGGCCGTTGCGCATCGCGATGAACCCCTCGACGAACGCGATCTGGACGTCCGCCCCCTGACTGCTGGCCCGCCAGTCGGCGTCGCTGAGGTCGAGATCCGGCTTGCCCCATCCCCTGGGCTGTCGCTCGGCGGTGGCATCTGCCATGTGCGTGCTCCCTCCCGGTTCCCCGTGCGCGCTCAGCGTAGCCACCGGGACCGGCACGGGACAGGCCGAGGCCGGCCCGGGAGCAGGTCCTGGCCGACCGGTGGCGGCCGCGCCCCGCCGCCGCGCGCACCCACACACCGGCTCCCGGCCCCTTGCCAACGGGCGGGCGGCTTGGATTACTGATCCCCGACGTGTCGACCGAATGGTCGGTCGACATGATGACGCCTCGGGACGGGAGAACGGCACATGACGGACCTGCTCGACGCCGGGGAGCGGCTCGGCCGTGACGAGCTGGCGGCGCTTCAGCTGGAGCGGCTGCGGGCGACCCTGCGCCACGCGTACGAGAACGTGGGCTTCTACCGGCGGGCGTTCGACGAGGCGGGGCTGCGCCCCGAGGACTGTCGTACGCTCGCCGACCTCGCCCGTTTCCCCTTCACGGCCAAGTCGGACCTGCGGGAGCACTATCCGTTCGGGATGTTCGCCGTGGAGCGGTCCCGGGTGCGGCGGATCCACGCGTCGAGCGGGACGACAGGCCGGCCCACGGTCGTCGGGTACACCGACCGGGATCTGGACACCTGGGCGGATGTGGTGGCGCGGTCGATCCGCGCCGCCGGGGGTCGGCCCGGACAGACGGTCCATGTCGCCTACGGGTACGGGCTGTTCACCGGCGGCCTGGGGGCGCACTACGGCGCGGAGCGGCTCGGTTGCACGGTCGTCCCGGCGTCCGGCGGGATGACGGCCCGCCAGGTGCGGCTGATCCAGGACTTCCAGCCCGAGGTCATCATGGTGACGCCCTCGTACATGCTCACCCTCCTGGACGAGTTCGAGCGGCAGGGGGTCGACCCGCGCCGCACCTCGCTGAAGGTGGGGGTCTTCGGTGCCGAGCCGTGGACGGACGCGATGCGGCGGGAGATCGAGGAGCGGTTCGCGATCGACGCGGTGGACATATACGGCCTGTCGGAGGTGATGGGCCCGGGGGTGGCGCAGGAGTGCGTGGAGACCAAGGACGGGCCACACATCTGGGAGGACCACTTCTACCCGGAGGTCGTCGACCCGGTGACGGGCGAGGTGCTGCCGGACGGGGAGCGGGGCGAACTGGTGTTCACCACGCTCACCAAGGAGGCGATGCCGGTCATCCGGTACCGGACACGGGACCTGACCCGGTTGCTGCCGGGGACGGCACGGGTGTTCCGGCGGATGGAACGGGTGACCGGGCGCAGTGACGACATGGTGATCCTGCGCGGGGTCAACCTGTTCCCCACGCAGATCGAGGAGATCGTGCTGCGTACGCCGTACCTCGCCCCGCATTTCCAGTTGCGCCTGACCCGGGAGGGCCGGCTGGACGCGCTGACCGTCCGGGCCGAGGCGCGGGCGGAGGCGACGCCCGGGCAGCGGGCGGAGGCGGCGCGGGCGGTGGCGGCGGCCGTCAGGGACGGGATCGGCGTGTCGGTCGGGGTCGAGGTGGTGGCCCCGGAGACGCTGGAGCGGTCGGAGGGCAAGCTGAGGCGGATCGTCGACCTGCGCGGCACGTGACCTGCCGGCATCGGCGGCCTGCACCGGCGGACCGGGGGGCCGGGCCGGGGCCGGGCCGGGGCGATCCGGAGGGTGGGATTCCTGGGCGCCGGACCGGCCGGGGCGGGACGGGGTGCCGCCGGACGCGGTGTTGACACAGCGGGCGGGCGGGTGGGTGCATGGTCCGACGAGGATCCGCATCCGCCCCTCCGGGAGGCACGTTGCACTTCCGCACCCGCCTGAGGAGCCTGCTGCCGGCCGCGCTCGCGGTGGCCGCGCTCGCCGGTTCCGTCGCACCCGCGGCTCCCTCCCCCGCCGCGCCCGGAGGACGGCACCACTCGTCCGGTGGCGGCCTGTCCGCCGTCATCCGGTACACCGGGTACGGCATCCCGCACATCGTGGCCGGCGACTACGCGGGCCTGGGCTTCGGCACCGGCTGGGCGCAGGCGGCCGACCAGGTGTGTGTCCTCGCCGACGGGTTCGTGACCGTGCGCGGGGACCGCTCCCGGCACTTCGGGCCGGACGCCGCGCCCGACGGTTCGCTGTCGTCCGCCACCACCAACTTCTCCAGTGACCTGTACTTCCGCGGGGTACGGGACGCGGGCACGGTGGAACGGCTGCTCGCCGCCCCCGCCCCGGCCGGCCCCAGTCACCGGGTGCGGGAGATGATGCGCGGCTGGGCGGCCGGTTACAACGCCTGGCTCGAGCGGAACAGGATCACCGATCCCGCGTGCCGGGGTGCCGACTGGGTCCGGCCGGTCGGGCGACTGGACGTCGCCGGGCGCGCTTTCGCCCTGGCCGTGCTCGGCGGCCAGGGCCGCGCCGTGGACGGCATCACGGCCGCCCGGCCCCCGGGCCCCGGGCCGGAGGGGCGCGCGGACCCGGCCCGTACGGCCGAGGCGGCCCGTGCGCTGTTCGACACCTCGACCGCCGACATGGGTTCCAACGCGGTGGCCTTCAGCGGTTCCACGACCGCGAACGGGCGCGGCCTGCTGCTGGGCAACCCGCACTACCCGTGGCACGGCGGACGCCGGTTCTGGCAGTCGCAGCAGACCATCCCGGGCGAGCTCAACGTCTCGGGCGGATCGCTGCTGGGCACCACCGGGGTCAGCATCGGCTTCACCGACAAGGTGGCCTGGAGCCACACGGTCGCCACCGGGGTGACGCTCAACCTGCACCAGCTCTCCCTCGACCCGGCCGACCCCACCGTCCACCTGGTCGACGGCAGGCGGGAGCGGATGGCGAGGCGGACGGTCACGGTGCCGGTCAAGGACGGCCCGCCGGTCACCCGTACCCAGTGGTGGACCCGGTACGGGCCGGTCGTCACCTCGCTCGGCAGGTCCCTGCCGCTGCCGTGGTCGGAGACGACGGCGTACGCGCTGAACGACCCCAACGCCGTCAACCTGCGCGCGGGCGACACCGCGCTGGGTTTCGCCGGGGCCCGCTCGACGCGGGACGTGCTGGACGCGCTTCGCCGCACCCAGGGGCTGCCGTGGGTGAACACGATCGCGGCGGACGCGGCCGGGCACACCCTGTTCACCCAGTCGCAGGTGCTGCCGCGCATCACCGAGGAACTGGCGCGGCGCTGTTCGACACCGCTGGGCCAGGTGACGTATCCGGCTTCCGGAGTCGCGGTGCTGGACGGTTCGCGCGGTGATTGCGCCCTCGGCGCGGACCGCGACGCCGTGCAGCCGGGAATCCTCGGACCGTCGCGGATGCCGGTGCTCAAGGACGCGCCGTACGCCGTGAACTCCAACGACAGCGCCTGGCTGGCCAACGCCGAGCGCCCGCTGACCGGCTACGAGCGGGTGTTCGGGACGGTCGCCACGCCGCGTTCGCTGCGCACCCGGGGCGCTGTCGAGGACGTCGCCGCGATGGCGGCCAGGGGCGGACTCACGGTGGCGGACCTGCGGTTCCAGCAGTTCGCCAACCGGGCGCCGGCCGGGGACCTGGCCGCCGCCGACGCGGCGAGGGCCTGCCCGGCCGCGCTGCCGGACGACGCCGAGGCGTGCGGGGTGCTCGGCCGCTGGGACCGGACGACGGACACCGGCAGCCAGGGCGCACTGCTCTTCGACCGCTTCTGGCGCCGGTTCACGGCGGCCGCGCCACCCGCCGAGCAGTGGCAGGTGCCGTTCTCGGCGGCCGACCCGGTCCGTACCCCGCACACCCTGAACACCTCCTCGCCCGCTTTCGGCACGGCGCTGCGGCAGGCCGTGGCCGAGCTGCGGGCGGCGGGGATCGCGCTGGACGCGCCGCTCGGCGCGCACCAGTTCGTGGTGCGCGGCGGCAGGCGTTACCCGGTGCCCGGCGGCACCGAGGCGCTGGGCGTCTGGAACAAGACCGAGGCCCGGTGGGACCCGGCGGGCGGAGGTTATCCGGAGGTGGCACAAGGTTCCAGCCACATCCAGGCGGTCGGCTGGGACGGCGGCCGCTGCCCGGTGGCGCGGACGCTGCTGACGTACTCCCAGTCCGCGAACCCGCACTCGCCGCACTTCAGCGACCAGACGGCGCGGTACTCGGGTGAGCGCTGGGTGACCGCCCGGTTCTGCGAGCGGGACATCCTGGCCGACCCGGAGCTGAGAGTGGTGCGGGTCAGGGGCTGAACGAGAGGAAGACGAAAGCGGCGAACAGCACCAGGTGCACGCCACCCTGGAGGAGAGTGGCCCGTCCGGGCACCACGGTCAGGGCACTGACCGCCGCCGTGAGCGCGAGCAGCACCAGGTGCAGGGGGCCCAGCCCCAGCACCAGGGGTCCGGACAGCCACACCGAGGCGAGCGCGATGGCCGGGATCGTCAGGCCGATGCTGGCGATGGCGGAGCCGTAGGCCAGGTTGAGGCTGGTCTGCACGCGGTCCCGGCGCGCGGCGCGCACCGCCGCGAGGGTTTCCGGCAGGAGCACCATCAGCGCGATGACGACGCCGACGACCGCGTTCGGCAGCCCGGCCGTCTCGACGCCCGACTCGATGGAGGGTGAGACGAGTTTGGCGTTGCCGACGACCGCGACGAGTGCCACCACCAGCAGCCCCAGGCTCCACCAGGTCTCGCGGGCGGTGGGTGGCGGGGCGTGGTCACCGGGGCCGGCCGGGGCGCCGTCGCGGGTGACCGGCAGGAAGTAGTCGCGGTGCCGGACGGTCTGCACCGCGACGAAGAGCCCGTACAGGCACAGCGAGGCGACCGCGGCGAAGGCGAGCTGGACACCGGTGAACTCCGGGCCGGGGTGGCCGGTGGTGAAGGCGGGAAGGACGAGGGTCATGGCCGCGAGGGTGGTCACGGTGGCCAGCGCGCCGCCGGAGCCCTCGGCGTTGAAGACGGTGGTCCGGGTACGCAGGGTCGCGACCAGGAGGGACAGGCCGACGATCCCATTACAGGTGATCATGAAGGCGGCGAAGACGGTGTCGCGGGCGTAGGTGGACGCCTTGTCGCCGCCACCGGCCATCAGCATGACGATGAGCCCGACCTCGATGACGGTCACCGCGACGGCCAGGACCAGGGAGCCGAAGGGCTCGCCGACCCGGTGGGCGACGACTTCGGCGTGGTGCACGGCGGCCAGGACGGAGCCGATCAGGCAGAGTCCGACCACGGCGACGGCCGGGCCGGGCAGGTCACGGCCCCAGCAGGCGGCCAGGACGGCCACCGCGACGAGCGGCGCCCATGTGGTCCACTGCCGCAGTGGCGCTGCCTGCCGTGCCGGGGTGCCGCTCATGCGGCCACGCTGCCAGAGCGGTGCACGCGGCGCGCGGCACGCTGGGCCGAAACGGGGTGCCGGGAGGGTGGCCGGTGGAACTCCACCGCACCCACCTTCTTGACGTGCCCATGCAAGCCCACAAAAGTCTCCACCGTGGCGGACGGATCCGGAGGGTTCCTTCAGGGAGGGTGGGCGACCATGAGTGGAAGAGACGGGCACCCCGGGAGCACGGCGGCGGACGGATCCGGCCCGGCCTCCGGGGAGACGAGGAGCAGCGGTGTCACCAGGCGCCGGCTGGGTGGCGGCGTCCTGGCTCTGGGAGGTGCGCTGATGATCGGTCCGGTGCCGGGCGCCGCCCCGGCGGCCGCCGCCGTCCACGGCCCCGCCCACGGCGGGCGGCCGACCCTGCGCCCCGGCTCCGCCGAGCGGGCCGGACTGCTCCAGGAGCATCTGGACCAACTGGTGGCTGACGCCGAACGGTTCCTGGGCCCCTCCCCCAGGCACCCCTGGTACGCGGGGGCGGTACTGCTCGCGGGCCGAGGCGGCACGGTCGCGCTGCACCGGGCCATCGGACACGCGGTGCGCTACTCCGGCTACGACGAGAAGACCGGCACGGGCGTGGAGCTCCCGGCCGACCGCCGCGTCCCGATGGCCGGGGACACCGTCTTCGACCTGGCGTCGGTCACCAAGCTGTTCACCTCGATCCTGGCCGTGCAGCAGATCGAACGCGGCGCCCTGGAGCTGGAGGGGCGGGTCACCGCCCACCTCCCGGACTTCGCCGGCGGCGGCAAGCAGGACATCACGGTCCGCCAACTGCTCACCCACACCTCCGGGCTCCCCGCGTGGATCCCGCTCTACGAGGAACCGACCAGGGAGGGGAAGCTGCGGCGGCTGTGGCGGCAGGTCCCGGCGCGTCCCCCCGGCAGCGCGTACCTCTACTCCGACCTCAACCTCATCACCCTGCAACTGGTCCTGGAGGAGATCACCGGCCACCCGCTGGACGTGCTGCTGCGCGAGGAGATCACCGCCCCGCTCGGCATGAGCCGCACCCGCTTCAACCCGCCGGCCTCGTGGCGGCCCCGTATCGCCGCCACCGAGGACGCCCGGCGGCCCTGGTCGGGGCTGGACCGGGGCTTGGTGTGGGGCGAGGTGCACGACGAGAACGCCTTCGGCCTCGGCGGCGTCGCGGGCCACGCGGGAGTCTTCTCCTGCGCCTGGGACCTGGCCGTCCTGGCCCGTACGCTCCTCAACGGCGGCGCCTACGGGCGGGCCCGCGTGCTGCGGCCCGAGTCGGTGGAGCTGATGTTCACCGACTTCAACACCGCCTTCCCCGGCGACGAGCACGGCCTGGGCTTCGAGCTCCACCAGCACTGGTACATGGGCGCCATGGCCACGCCGCGCACCGCGGGCCACACCGGCTTCACCGGCACCAGCCTGGTCCTCGACCCGACCACGGACTCCTTCCTGATCGTCCTGGGCAACTCGGTGCACCCCTCGCGCACCTGGCGCTCCGGCTCCGCGCCCCGGGTGGCCGCCGCGAACAACATGGCCAGGGCGGTGCCCGTCCGTCCCGTGCGCGGGCGCGCCGCCTGGTTCGCCGGCATGACGGCGGACCGGACCGCCACCCTCACCCTGCCCGCCCTCACCCCCGCGTCGCCGCGCGCCCGGCTGCGCTGTGCGCTGTGGTGGGACACCGAGCCCGGCGCGGACGCGCTGTTCCTGGAGGCGTCGGACGACTCGGGTGCCACCTGGTCGCCGCTCGCGTTCACCACCGCGCGCGACGGCGAGGACCCGCGCCCGGCCGGGTCGGTGACCGGCTGGTCGGGACGGGTCTGGCACCGGCTGGAGGCGGACCTGTCGGGGTGGCGCGGCACGGCGGTGCGCCTGCGCTGGCGGTACACGACCGACCGGCTGTACGTGGGGCGCGGGGTGTACGTGGACGGCATCCGGGTCCAGGACGGCCACCGCACCCTCTTCGACGAGGCCAGGCCCGCCGACGCGGCCCGGGTCGAGGCGGCGGGCTGGGTCCCTTCCCGCGACTGACGCCCCGCCGGTGGCCGGGCCCGCTTCGCGGATGCGCCGGGCGCGCCCTGCGGCGACACTGGAGCCGGGGGAACCACTCGGCCAGGAGGTTGACCCAATGTCCATGTTGGACAAGATCAAGAGCAAGCTGAAGGGCCACGAGGAGCAGACCGGCAGGGCGGTCGACAAGGCCGGCGACCACGTGGACAAGCGGACCCGGGGCAAGTACAGCGGCCAGGTCGACACCGGCCAGCAGAGGATCAGGGACGAGTTCGGCAGCGACCCGAAGCAGGACCCCCCGACCCGGACCTGACCAGCCACCGCCCGCGGCCCGGACCGGCGGCGCGCCGTACGCGCCGCCCGCCGGTCCGGGCCCCGGCGCGCGCCGTCGGGGCGCCCGTGCCGGGTGTCCGTACCGCTCGGCGGCCGTCAGTAGGTGATGGACGGCAGGAACGCGCCGCCCGGTTCCTGGTAGAGCCCGACGGTCATCAGGCTCATCAGCTGCTGCACCTTCAGGCCGTGTGCCAGGCACCAGTGGAGCAGGGCCGTGTCACGGGCCGGTACGAGGATGCCGGGGCCACCGAAGGCGGGCGCCGCGGCGATCAGGGCCTTGACGTCCTCGGACGTCTCTCCCACCGCGTGCGCGTTGAAGCCCAGGTCGGTGGCGTAGCCGGTGATCCGTCCGTCGTGTTCGGTCACCCGGGCGGTGCCCGCCCGTACGGCGTCGGCGAGCTCACCGCCGCGGTCGAAGCCGTGCACACCGCGGCACAGCTCGTCGCAGGCCGCCAGGTCCTCCTCGGTCGCCGGCCGCACCCGGTAGCCGGGCAGCGAAGTGCCGATCGGCGGACCCTGCAGGCAGGCCAGCGTCTCGCGGAACTCGAACCCGAGACTGGCGTAGAGCGCGAACGAACGGCTGTGGTAGCCGCTCTGCAGCAGCCGGACGCCGGCGGCCCGCCGTTCGGCGGCCCGGTCCAGTACGGCCCGCATCAGCCGGCGCCCGACACCCGAGTTCTGGACGGCCGGGTCGACGGTGAGAGGCCCGACGCCGGCGATCCTCGACCGCTCGTCGAGATGGTTGCTGCCCACGATCCGGCCGTCGAGCTCGGCCACCACGCTGTAGAACCCCGGATGTTCGAGCAGATGCTCCATCATGCCGGTGGCCTCGTCACCGGTCGGGATGTCGGACGGGAAGCCGTGCGCGCGGGCGATCGCGGAGAACGCCTCGAAACAGATCGTGCCGCAGTCCTTGGCGTCGTCCGCCCTTCCGCGGCGCAGTACGAGTTCCACTTCGGCGTCTCCTTCCCGGCCCAACCACCATGGGCCGCTTCCGCTTGCGCTTCTTCCGCTTTCAATCAAACGCGCCCGCCACCTCGCTGGCAACCACGCGTCCCATGCCATGGGCACGATCCTGAGTGGTTCTGTCCTAAAGTGTGCGCCGCCGCGGGGGGTGGTGAATCCGGGTGACACGAGAGCGCCGGGGCCACCCGCCCGCACCACTCGGGGTGCGGGGCGGCCCTCCCTGATGAACAGTCGTGCCGAGTCCCTCTCTCGAAGGAGAAACCATGCTTCGGCGCATTTCGCTCGTTCTTACCGGTCTGCTGGCTGTCGGCTTCCTGGCCGCCGCTCCGGCGGCGGCCTCCCCCGCCGACGTCGAAGGCTGCTGGCTGTCCGGCGGTCATGTGAAGGCCGGTGACGTCAAGGTCCAGGACCTGCACGCCACCTGCTTCGCCACCTGACGGGCAGTACGGCCACGGACCCTGACGGGTCCTCGGATGGGCGCCCCGGGCGGGGCGCCCATCCGCGTGTCCGGCGCCGGTCCGGTGCCTCAGCGGCCCAGCGCGGCCATCGCGGCGTTGTGTCCCGGGACGCCGCTGACGCCGCCGCCGCGTACCGCGCCCGCCCCGCACAGCAGCACGTTGGCGTGACCGGTCTCCACTCCCCACCGGCCGGTCGCCCCGGAGGCGTACGGGAAGGCCAGGTCACCGTGGAAGATGTGGCCACCGGGCAGCCGCAGGTCCCGTACCAGGTCCAGCGGGGTACTGGCCTCGACGCACGGGCGGCCCTCGGCGTCGACGGCGAGGCAGTCCGCGAGCGGTTCCGCCAGGTGGGCGTCGAGGGTGGCGAGCGTGGCCGTGAGGAGGGCCGCGCGTGCGGCGTCGTTGTCGCGGGCGAAGAGCCGCGCCGGGGCGTGCAGGCCGAAGAGGGTGAGCGTCTGGTACCCCCGGGCGGCGGGGCCGGGCCCGAGGATCGACGGGTCGCTCAGCGAATGGCAGTAGAGCTCGCAGGGCGGGGCGCTCGGCAGCCGGCCCGCCGCCGCCTCCCGGTGGGCGTCGGCCAACTGCCGGTATCCCTCGGCGACGTGGAAGGTCCCCGCGAACGCCTGGCGCGGGTCGACGGACGGGTCCCGGAGCCGGGGCAGCCGCTCCAGCACCATGTTGACCTTCAGTTGGGCGCCCTCGGCCGGGGGTGGGGCCTGCTCGCCGAGCAGCCCGGCCAGGACATGGGGAGAGGCGCCCACCAGGACGTGCCGGGCGGCCACCGTGCCCTCCGCGCCGGCGGTGCGGAAGGTCACCTCGGCGCTGCGGCCGTCGGTCTCCACCCGGGTCACCTCATGGCCGGTGCGCAGCTCGGCGCCCGCCGCCCGGGCCGCTCCCGCGAGCGCGTCGGTCAGCGCGCCCATGCCGCCGACGGGCACGTTCCAGTCGCCGGTGCCCCCGCCGATCACGTGGTACAGGAAGCAGCGGTTCTGGACCAGCGACGGATCATGGGCGTCGGCGAAGGTGCCGATCAGGGCGTCCGTCAGCACCACGCCCCGTACGAGGTCGTCCTGGAAGTGCTCCTCGATCACGACGCCGACCGGTTCCTCGAAGAACGCGCGCCAGGCCCGCTCGTCCCCGATCCGGGCGCGCAGGGCGGCGCGGGCGGGCAGCGGCCCGGTGAGCGTGGGGAAGACCCGTTCGGCGACCCGGGCGGTCATCGCCTGGAACCGCCGCCAGGCGGCGTACTCGGCGTCCGATCCGGTGAGCGCGGCGAACGAGGCGCGGGTGCGGCCCGCGCCCACCAGCAGCCCGCCCGGCCGGCCGGCGCGTTCGACGGGCGTGTACGAGGAGACGGCGCGCCGGCGCACGGTGAACCGCAGGCCCAGCTCGCGCACGATCTTCCGCGGCAGCAGGGACACCAGGTAGGAGTAGCGGGAGAGGCGGGCGTCCACACCGGCGAACGGCCGGGCGGAGACCGCGGCCCCGCCGGTGGCCGCCAGCCGTTCCAGGACCAGCACGGTGCGCCCGGCGCGGGCCAGATAGGCGGCGGCGACCAGGGCGTTGTGGCCGCCGCCGACGATGACGGCGTCGTACCGGCGCGTTGCGGTCATGGCTCTTCGTAGCACGCGGCGGCCGGTCGGGACCAGGGTGCTTCGCGCAGGGCGGCGATCCGCCGGTACAGTCCGGCCGCCTCGGCGGGCCGGCCCAGCCGCTCCAGGCAGTGCGCCTGGTCGTGGCGGCCGGCCAGGGTGTCCGGGTGGCTCTCGCCCAGCACCCGGGCCCGGGCGTCGGCGACCCTGCGGTGCACGGCGAGTGCCTCGGTCCAGCGTTCCAGCCGCCCCAGCGCGTGGGCGACCTCGCCCATGCTGACCAGGGTGTCGGGATGTTCGGGGCCGAGCACCCGGGCGCGCGCGGCGGCCACCTCGCAGGCCGCCCGGTAGGCCTCCGCGTGCCGGCCGGGCGGGGCGGCGGGGGGCACGGTGGCGGGGCCCGGTGGGCGGGGGGTGGTCCAGCCGCCGGTGAGTCCCGCCGACGGGTCGAGCGGAGTGGCGCCCAGGAGGGCCGCGCCGACCGCCTTGGGTCCGGTGGACATGCCACCGGTCCAGGAGGGCAGCCCCGGTGCGCGCGCCGGCGGCCCCGGGCGGGGGTCGGACGCGGTCTCCGGCGCCACCAGGGCCGGAAGGGCGTGGGAGATGCGGCGGCGCAGGTCCGCGGCGTCCGCGGGGCGGCCCTCGGGTGACTTGGCGAGCAGGTCCAGCACGATCCGGTCGAGGGAGGCGGGCACCTCCGCCCGGTGCGTACGCAGCGGCCGGGGCGGGGTGTCGCGGTGCCCGACCAGGATCGACCAGGCGTCGTCCAGGTCGAACGGCGGGGCGCCGGTGGCGATCTCGTAGAGCACGCAGCCCAGCGAGTACAGGTCGCTGCGGTGGTCCACCTGCCCGCCGCCGATCTGCTCGGGCGACATGTAGTGCGGGGTGCCCATGGCGATGCCGGTGCCGGTGAGCCGGGAGGTGAAGCCGATGTCGCCGCCCAGGCGGGCGATGCCGAAGTCGCAGATCTTCACGGTGCCGTCGGGCAACCGCATGATGTTGGCGGGCTTCAGGTCCCGGTGCACTATGCCCTGCCGGTGGGTGTAGGCGAGCGCGTCGGCGATCTGTTCGGCGACGCCGAGGACGTCGCGCAGCGGCAGCGGCCGGTGGGCGTTGTCCGCCATGAGCTGGCTGAGGTTGCGGCCCTCCAGCAGCTCCATCACCAGGTAGAGCACCCCGTCGTCCTCACCGAAGTCGTGGACGACGGTGACGCCCCGGTGCTGGAGCGCCGCGGCGACCCGGGCCTCGCGGCGGAAGCGCTCGCGCAGCGCCCGGGTGAGGTTCTCGTCCCGCCGCGGTCCGAGCGGCTTGAGGCACTTGACCGCGACCCGGCGGCCCAGTGCCTCGTCGGTGGCGCGCCAGACCTCCCCCATGCCCCCGCGTCCGATCACCTCCAGCAGCCGGTAACGGCCCTGGAGCAGCAGCCCGATGTCGCCCATAGCGCGCTCTCGCCCCCGTCGAATCGCTACGCCCTCCCCGGCCGTCCAGTATGGCGGCCGGTGCCCGGAACGGGTACGGGTCCGGACGGGACGGTCCGCGGGTCCGGTGCCGGCCCGCCGTACCGCCGGTGGGCGTACGGAGGCAGCGGGGCGTACTCGAGCGCCGACGCCCGCCGCCACGGCCGGGCCCGGGCCGGGGCCCGGGCGCCGGCCCGCCCGGCGGCCCGCCCCGTGCCGCAGGTGCGGGTGCCGGCGAAGCCGGCGGCCCTCCTGAGGCGGCCCCGGGCGTCGTCCAGGGAGGTGTTGTCGTCGACGACGACGACGACGCGCGCTTGTGGTGCGGCTGCCGGGTCACCGGGGCGGGGCCGAACAGGCCCGGTCCCGGCCCCGCCCCACCACCAGGGGCGGGCGGGCCGCCCCGTACCCCCCGGCCGCCCGGCCGGGTGCCGCCCGTCGGTGGATCCGCTCGGGACCGGTCCCCGCGTTCGGCGCTGCCGCCGGCCACCCCCCGGACCCAGGTGTCCCGTCACCTCGCTCGCGGTGCCGACTCCTCCGGGGCGGCGCCGGTGAGGAGTTCCGTCATGGTCCGCGCGGCGCGCACGGCGGAGTCGCCGCAGCAGTTGTTGAACAGCACGTGCACCTCGTCGGCCGCGCGCGCCAGTTCCCGTACCCGTCCCACCCACGGCGACAGCTCACCGGGGGTGTAGACGTGCCGGAACCGGTCCTCCTTGCTGCCGGTGCCCCAGGCGGCGCTGCGGCCGTGGAACCGTACGACCGCGAGCCGGGGCGAGGTGGCGAGCGTCACCGGCGGCAGCGACCCGGCCAGGCCCTGGGCCATGTCGACGGCCACGAACGGCAAGTCCCGAGTCTTCAGGAACTCGGCCGTGGCGCTCAGGTGCTCGGCGGCGAACCACGCCGGGTGCCGGAACTCCACGGCGATCGTCCCGCCCGCCCGCTCACGGCACTCGTCGAGGTAGGCGTACGCCCGCTCGTCCGGCGCGAACCACGGCGGGAACTGGAACAGCACCGCGCCCAGCCGGCCGGCCGCGCGCAGCGGTTCCAGAGCCTCGTGGAACAGGTACCAGAGTTCGGCGAGCACATCGGGCGGGAGCCGGCCCGCCCGCAGCCGGGCGGAGCCGGGCAGTCCCGGCGGGCGCAGGGAGGGCGGTAGCGCGCCGACGGTGACCGGATGCCCGGTCAGCGGGGCGAACGCCTTGACGTCGAACACGAAACCGTCGGGGGTGCGCTCGGCCCAGAGCCCGGCGTTCCGGGCCGAGGGCAGCGCGTAGTACGTCGAGTCGACCTCCACGACCGGGAAGCGGGACGCGTAGTGCCGCAGCCGGCCCTCCGCGTCCCGCGAGCCGGGCGGGTACCAGCCGCTCGCGACCAGTGCCTTGTCCGTCCAGGAGCAGGTTCCCACCAGCACGCGGCCCGTCATGGCGGCCGCTCAGTCGGTGGACAGCGCCTGCAGCAGGTCGCCCCCCTGTGGATCCGGCAGCGCCCGCGCCACGGCGGCCTGGGCGATCATGCCGACCAGGCGGTGTTCGTCGATCACCGGCAGCCTGCGGACCTGGTGCCGGGTCGTCCCGCGCAGCACCAGCCGCGCGTCGTCGTCCGGGTCGACGTGGACGACCTCGCCCTGGGCGAGGTCGCCGGCGGTGGTGGTGGCGGGATCCTTGCCGGCGCCGAGCGCCTCCACCACGATGTCGCGGTCGGTGAACACGCCCGTGAGCCTGTCGTCACCGTCGCGGATCGGCAGCGCGCCGACACCGAGCCGGGTCATCCTCCCGGCGGCCCGCGTCAGGGTCTCGTCCTCCCCGACGTACTCGGCGTCCTTGGTCGTCAGCTGCCGTGCGGTCGCCATGCGCGGTGTCCTCCTCGTTGCTCGTGCCCGCCGAAGGCCGTGGGCCGTTCAGAGTGCGATCATCACCGCCATGGCGGCGAACAGGGCCGCCACCAGTACGGAGATCAGCAGGATCACGGCCAGCGGGGCCTTGGCCCAGCCGGTCGTCGGGTTGTGCGTCTCCTGGGGCCCGGCCCCGCTCATGCTCGACTCGTCGGGCGGTGTCTCACCCGGTGGCACGCCGCCGCCGGGGGCGGGACCGGCGGTGCGGTCCGGGTCCGGGTCGGGATTGGGGTTGGGGTTCCGGTAGGTCATGGGGTACGAGTGCGCAGCCCCGGCGCTTTCAATCACCCTCCGCTTCCCGCTCACCCGCTCGGCGGGTCCGGCGCCGGTGGCTGGTGTCGCACCACGGGTAGCGGCGGCTGCGGCGGCAGGTGCACACGGCCACCATGAAGCGGTCGGAGCGGACCGTGTCGCCGTCCGGGGTCGTCACCTCGACCGGCCCGTCGAGGAGTATCGGGCCCTCCGGGTCGATCACCACGCGTTCAGCTCCGCTGCGCACGGATCACCACCAGCTCTTCCTTGCGTTCGCCGGGGGGGATGGCTCCGCGCCGCTCCAGCCAGTCGGCGTGCCGGGCCATCACCGGACCGAAGGGGATCGTCTCGCGCAGCTCGACCCGGGCCCGCAGCCCGCTGTCCCGGAGCTGGTCGAGGGTGGTGTCCACGCCCGAGAGGGCGGACTGCACCAGCAGCAGGACCCCGGAGTCACGCAGCAGCCCGGGCGCGTCGGCGCAGAGCCGGTCCAGGACGGCCCGCCCGTCGGTGCCGGCGTTCCAGGTGCGCTGGGCGCCACGGGCACGGCCCGGCGACAGTACGTACGGCGGGTTGGACACGATGAGGTGGAAGCGCCGGTCCGCGACGGGGCCGGTGAGGTCACCCCGGCGCACGGAGACCGGCAGCCGGTGGCGGCGGGCGTTCAGGCGCGCGGCGAGCACCGCCCGCCGGGATATGTCCACGGCGGTCACCCGCGCCGATGCCTGCTGGGCCGCCACTAGGGCCAGCGCCCCGGTGCCGGTGCCCACGTCGAGCACGTCCACGACGTCGACGTTGGGCTGCTGGCGCAGAGTGCGCAGCTCACTGCGGGCGGCTCGGGCGAGCAGCGCCGTGTCCTCCTGGGGGGCGTACACGCCGCGCGGTCTGAGTAGTCGCATGCGTAGCGGGTACCTCGAAGATCTCCGCTGAAACGGTTGAGGAGTTAAGTGATGACCAACCAGTCCGGTTCCGGTTCCCGTTCCGGTTCGCTGTGGATGGAGTACGCCCCGGGACCTGACCGGCCGGCCCTCGGTGAGTCCGTCGAGGCCGAGGTGGCCGTGGTGGGCGGCGGTGTCGCCGGCCTGTGCACGGCCTGGGAGATGGCGCGCGCGGGACACCGGGTGGTGCTGCTGGAGGCCGACCGGATCGCCTCCGGGGTGACCGGGCACACCACGGCCAAGCTGTCCTCGCTGCACGGCCTGGCGTACGCGCGGATCCGGTCCGTCCACGGTGCGCGGGCCGCGCGGCTGTACGCGCACTCCCAGCAGCTCGCGGTGGAGCGGGTGGCGGAAGTGAGCGAGGAGCTGGGTGTCGACTGCGACCTGGAGCGGGTGCCCGCGTACACCTACACCGAGGACCCGGGGAAGACCGACGAGCTCCGCGAGGAGGCGGAGGCGGCCCGCGCGGCCGGGCTGGCCGCCTCGTACGTGACGGATGTGCCACTGCCCTTCCCGGTGGCGGGGGCGGTCCGGGTCGAGGACCAGGCGCAGTTCCACCCGCGCAAGTACCTGCTGGCGCTCGCCGCCGACCTGGAGGTGCTGGGCGGGAGGATCTTCGAGCGGACCAGGGTGACCGGTCTGAAGGAGGGCACCCCGTGCGAGGTGACCACGAGCGCCGGGCACACGGTGAGGGCACGCGACGTGGTGATCGCCACGCACTACCCGGTGTTCGACCGGGCGCTGCTGTTCACCCGGCTGGAGCCCAAGCGGGAACTGGTGGTGGCCGGGGCACTGCCCGCCGGCCGCGACCCGGGCGGGGTGTTCCTGACGCCGGAGGGCGGTACCCGCTCGGTGCGCACCGCGCCGTACACGGACGGGCAGCGGCTGCTGATCGTCACCGGTGAGAAGTTCACCCCGGGCACGGTCGACGAGGGCGAGGTCGGCGCCCGGTACGAACGGCTCGCCTCGTGGGCCCGCGAACGGTTCCCGGGCGTGCGGCTCTCCCACCGGTGGGCCACCCAGGACAACCACACCACCGACCGGGTCCCGTACGTGGGCAGGCTGCATCCGGGCTCCCGGCACACCTACGTGGCGACCGGCTTCGCCGGCTGGGGCATGAGCAACGGGGTGATGGCGGGCGCGCTGCTCGCCGCCCGCATGCGCGGCCGGGAACCGGCCTGGACGAGTCTGTACGACCCGGTGCGGCTGCACCCGGTGCGCGAGGCGCCGGCGATACTGCGGCTGCAGGCCCAGGTGGCCAAGCACTTCATCGGCGACCGGGTGCCCGGCGCGCACGCCGACTCGGTGGAGGACATCGCGCCGGGCGGGGGCGCGGTGGTGCGCGTCGCCGGACGGCGCCTGGCGGTGCACCGGGACGCCTCGGGGGCGCTGCACGCGGTGTCCGCGCGCTGCACCCACATGGGCTGCATCGTGCACTTCAACGACGAGGAGTGCGCCTGGGAGTGCCCGTGCCACGGTTCGCGCTTCGACGTGGACGGCAAGGTGACGCAGGGACCGGCGGTACGGCCGCTGGAGCAGGTGGACATGGACGGTACGGAGGAGAACTCGTGAGCGTGGGACCGATGCCCGAGGAGCGGGGGCCGCTGTCGGCGGCCGTACGGCGCGTCCTGCTGGAGGGGACGGCGCCGGAAGTGAGCGTGGCCGGGGCGGACCCGCTGGGCGAGGACCTGCAACTGGCGCTGTACCTGAGCTACGAGCCGCACTACCGGGCGCTGGAGGGCGTGCCCGACGAGCGGGAGTGGGACCCGGCGCTGCTGGGGCTGCGCCGCCCCATGGAGGAGGCCTTCCTGGCGGCGCTGCGCGAGGCGGTGCCCGCCGACGACGACGTGGCGGCGGCGATCGAGCCGTTGCTGGTGGAGCCGGTGGACGGGCAGGGGGTGTCCCACCGGCTGATGGACGGGGGGACCTGGGAGCTGATGCGCGAGTACCTCGCGCACCGTTCGCTGTACCAGCTCAAGGAGTCCGACCCGCAGGCGTGGCTGGTCCCCCGGCTGGAGGGGCAGGCGAAGGCCTCGCTGGTGGCGGTGGCGTTCGACGAGTTCGGCGGCGGGCGCGCGGAGCGGGTGCACGCGCACCTGTTCGCGGAGCTGATGGACGGGGCGGGGCTCGACCCGTCGTACGGGAGGTACCTGGACCTGGCTCCGGCCACCACGCTCGCCCAGGTCAACGCGATGTCCCTGTTCGGGCTGCACCGGTCGCTGCGGGGCGCGGCGGTCGGCACGTTCGCCGTCATCGAGATCACCTCGCCGCCCGGTGCCCGGCGGATGGCGAAGGCACTGGAGCGGCTGGACGCCGAGGAGCGGTGCGTACGGTTCTTCACCGAGCACATCGAGGCGGACGCCGTGCACGAGCAGGTGATGCGCCGCGACGTGCTCGGCGACCTGCTGGCCCGCGAGCCGGGACTCGCGGCGGACGTGGTGTTCGGCATCAGGGCCACGACCTGGCTGGACGACCGGTGGGCGGACGAGGTGCTGGAGGCGTGGGACGCGGGCCGCACGTCGCTGCGCCGGCCGCTGCCCCCGCTGCCGCCGCCGGCCCCCGCGTAGGCGGCCCCGCGCGGGGCCGGGGGTCCCGGGCCCGGCCCGTGGCTCCCGCGCGCGAGCCACGGGCCGGCCCGGACCCGGCGGGCGCGCACTCGCGCCCCGGCGCGGAACGGCGCCGCTGGCGCGGCGGGACATCGGGCCACGCGGCCCGCTCCCGCGGGACACCGGGACACGGTCGCGCGGCCCGCCGACGTCGGCCTTTGATCCCCCGGCCGGGGCCGGGGGATCAGGGAAGCAGTTCGTCCAGGGCCGCCTTGCCCTTCTCGGCCATCCTGCGCTCCGCCCAGGCGAGGTTCTCGGGATTGACGTCACGCCCCGAGGCGAGCACCACGTCCTCCGCGGTGAACTCACCCTCCGCGCCGCTGTGCAGGAGGGCGTCCGGAGTGACGCCCTCGCGCTGGGAGATCGAATCGGACTCAGCGTTCATGCCGCCTCCTTGTTCGTCTGCACTGGACATTGTCGTCGCCGAGTACCCGCATCGCACGTGCTGCACCGCCCGTGTCGGCACGGTGTCGGAAGGATGTCGGTGGCGGCTGTGACCGTGGGCGCGAACCGTCCGGCACCGCTCGACCGAGGAGCCCCCGATGAGCCAGTCCGCACCGCTGCCCGTCCGCCACGTCCGGGTCACCGCCGTCCGCCGGGTCACCCCGCGGATGGTCCGGATCACCTTCGGCGGACCGGCCCTCGCCGACTTCCTCCTGGCCGGCCCCGACCAGCAGGTCAAGCTGTTCTTCCCCAAGCCGGGCCGGAGCGCACCCGTGCTGCCGGAACCGGACGGGGCGGACGGCGACGTGATGCGCTGGTACGCCGCCTACCAGGCGATCCCGGAACACGAGCGGCCGTGGATGCGCAGTTACACGATCCGGGCGCACGACCCGGGGCGGCGGACCGTCGACATCGACTTCCTGCTGCACGGCGACGCGGCGGACGAGGGTCCCGCCACCCGCTGGGCACGCCGCGCGCGGCCCGGCGACACGCTCGGGATGTTCGGTCCTTCGGCCGCCTTCGCCGGCCCCGTGGCGGCGGGCACGGCCGGCTGGACGCTGCTGGCCGGGGACCAGTGCGCCCTGCCGGCGCTCGGCACGATCGCCGAGGCGCTGCCGGCGGGCCACCGGGCGGTGGCCTACGTGGAGGTGCCCGACCCGGCGGAGGAGCAGCCGCTGCCGAGCTCCGGGGAGCTGACCGTGCACTGGCTGCACGGCCGGGGGCTGCTGCTGGAGGCGGTACGGACGGCGGACCTGCCGTCCGGTCAGGGGTGCGCGTGGCTCGCGGGTGAGGCGGGCGTGGTACGGGCCCTGCGCCGGCACCTGGTCGGCGAGCGGGGCCTGGCCAGGGGATCGGTGGACTTCACCGGCTACTGGCGCCACCGGCTGAGCCAGGACGACGCCCCGACTCCGGAGGATCTGGCCGAGGCGCGGGAACGGCTCGCCGGCCTCGACGGCTGAACCCACGGGCCTCCCGGAGCCGGGGTCCGACCGCGGCTTCCCCACCGGGCCGCGTACCGCTCGGAGGCGGGCCGCCGTTGCCCGAGCGGTTCGGCCCGTGCCTCCCCCTCAGCCGCCGTGGCGTTCCGCCAGGGCGGCGGCCTCCGGCACCGTGAGGCCGCCGCCCTCGGCGTGGGCGCGGGCGTAGGCACCGGGGGCCAGGACGGCCCGCAGCCGCGCCTCCGCGTGCCGGCGGAGTTCCGCCTCCGTCTCGTGGGGCAGTTGCCGGAAGCCCATTCCCCCGGCGCCGGGCAGGTGCCGGTCGTACGCCCCCAGCAGCCTCGCGCCGTCGAGCCCGCCGCCGGCCCGGCCCATGGCCCAGGCCGCCACCGGGAACTGGCTGAGGATCAGGTGCGGGGCGACCAGGTACGCCAGGGGGCTCAGCCGGCGCAGGGCCGCCGCCACGCGGGACCGGGCGGCGGCGTGGTCCCCGTCGAGGCAGTCCAGCCAGCCGCGCAGGCCGAGGACCAGGCCGGTGAGGATCCCGGGCGTACCGGCGGCCAGCTCCTCCTCGACGGTGTCCAGCTGGCGGCGGGCGAGCGCGGTGCGCCCGGTGTCCCCGTAGTGCTGGGCGAGCAGCAGCCGTGCGGTGCTGACCGCCTCCACGCCGTGCTCCGCCGCGTCCTCGGCCGCCTCCCGCAGCAGCCGTTCGGCGCGCTCGCGCTCGGCGGGGCCGGTCGCGGTGCGCAGCCGCACATGGGCCAGCCGCGCCTGGAAGACGGCGGCCTGGGTGCGCGCGCCGGTCTGCCCGGCGGCCGCCACGGCCCGCTCGTAGTCGTGGGCGGCGTCGGCGTGGCGGCCCTCCCGCTCGTACGCCTCCCCACGCGCCGACAGCGCTTCGGCGACCCCCCAGGGGTCGCCCGCCGCCTCGAAACGCTCCAGTGCCTCGCCGGCGTCCCGGGCGGCGGCATGCCGCAGTCTGGCACGCATCAGCAGGGCGAGGCCGAGCTCGCCGTCGTCGCCGTGCTCGCGGGCGGAGGCCACGCAGGCGTCCATGGTGTCGTCGAGCCCGCCGAACTCGCCGAGCATCAGCCGGACGAAGAACCACATGGCGCCCGGCTGGCGGCAGTTCTGCGGCAGGCCGGGCCGGTAGGCGTCGGCGACGGCCTCCAGCCGGCCCCGGTTCCCCGGTCCCGCCGGAGCGGCTTCCTGGTCGCCGTCGGCGGCGAGCGCCATCAGCCGTACGCCGCGCCGGGCCTCCCACAGGGTTTCCTCCGGCCACGGCGGCGGCGTGTCGGTGCACCGGCCGGTCATCGGCACGGCGCGGCGCACCGGTGGCAGGAACGGGTCGGGGCCGAGGCCGGCGGCGGCCACGGACCAGGCGCGGGCGTCCGCCTGGTGGCCGCGCAGCTGCCAGAACCAGTTCATGGACAGGGCCAGGCACAGCGCCTGTGGTTCCTCGCCCAGTTCGACGGCGGTGCGCAGGGCGGCCCGTATGTTGTCGTGCTCGGTCTCGAACTCCGTCAGCCGGTGCGACTGGCGCGGGCCGCGCAGTTCGCTCTCGCCGGTGCGTGCCAGCTCCCGGTAGGCGGCGAGGTGGCGCCGGGCCGTGGCCTCCCGCTCCCCCGCCTCGGCCAGCCGTTCGGCGGCGTAGTCGGCGACGGTCTCCAGGAGCCGGTAACGCAGGTCGCCGGCGGGCGCGGGGACGGTGACGACCAGGGACTTGTCGACCAGGGAGGCGAGCCGTTCCACCGTGTCCGGCTCGGCGCAGACCGCTTCCGCCTGAGGCAGCGCCCACCCGCCGGAGAAGACCGACAGCCGCCGCAGCACAGCCCGTTCGGTGTCGTCGAGCAGCTCCCACGACCAGTCCACGACCGCGCGCAGCGTCCGCTGCCGGGGCAGCGCGGTACGGCTGCCGCCGGTCAGCAGGCGGAACCGGTCGTCCAGCCGGTCGGCGATCCGGCGGGGGCTGAGGGCACGCAGGCGGGCCGCGGCCAGTTCGATGCCGAGCGGCAGGCCGTCGAGACGGCGGCATATCTCGGCGCAGGCGTCCGGATCGCCGGACACCTCGAAACCGGGCCGTACCATGGCTCCTCGCTCGGCGAGCAGCCGCAGCGCCGCGTCGTGGCCGAGCGGTTCGACCGGGTGCACGGTCTCGCCCGGCACCCCGAGGGGTTCGCGGCCGGTGGCGAGCACGGTGATGCCGGGGCAGGCGGTCAGCACCGTCTCGGCGAGGGCCGCGGCGGCGCCGGCGACGTGCTCGCAGTTGTCCAGGACGAGCAGCAGCCGCCTGCGGGCGCAGTGCTCCACCAGGACGCCGAGCGGATCGCGGGCCGGTGCCCCGGCGGTCCACCGCAGCGGTTCACGCGCGCCGAGAGCGGTCAGTACGGCCCCGGGGACACCGTCCTCGTCCCGTACCGGGGCCAGTTCGGCGACCCGCACGCCGTCGGGCCACGCCCCGCCGGCCGTGTCCGCCGCCTCCAGCGCCAGACGGGTCTTGCCGACGCCGCCCGGGCCGAGCAGGGTGACCAGGCGGCGCCGGCCCAGCTCCGCGACGAGCCGCGCCAGTTCCGCGTCGCGGCCGACGAAGGAGGTGAGCCGGGCGCGGAGGCTGCCGGGCGCGGTCGAAGGGTGCCCGGCGGGTACGGCGGTTGCGGCCCGGGGGTGGTGCGGCGCGGTGGTGTGCGCGGCGCGGTTCGCCGCGTCGTGCGCGGGGTCCGGCCGGCCGTGCCCGGCGCCGTGCGGCTGGCCGGTCGCGGCGGCGGCGCCGAAGCCGCGCCCGTCTCCCGGGACGCGGGCCAGGGCTCCCCCGGTGCCGCGCGCGGGCCGTCCCGCGTCCGCGCCGACCGCGTCACCCGGGGCGCCGGCGAGCAGCTCGGCGTGCAGGGACCGCAGTTCGGGGCCCGGTTCGGTGCCGAGGAGGTCGGCGAGGCGGGCCCGGACCTCCCCGTACGCCGCCAGGGCCTCGGCCGGGCGGCCGGCCGCGCGCAGCGCCCGGATGCGCAGAGCCGCGGCGGGTTCGTCGAGGGGCCGCTCGGCGGTCAGCTCCGCGAGGCCGTCCAGGGCGCGCTCCGGGCGGCCCAGCGCCACCTCGGCGGCGAGGCGGGCGCGGCGTGCCCCGGTGTGCCGCCGCTCCGTCCGCACCACCAGTGGGTCCTCGTCCCGGTCCGGCAGGTCGGCGAGCACGGGCCCCTGCCACAGGGCCAGCGCCTGGTCCAGCAGCCGGGCCGCGCCCCGCGGGTCGCCTCCGCCGAGCGCGGCCACACCGTCGGCGGCGAGCCGCTCGAACCGGAACAGGTCGATGTCCTCGCGCCGGGCGGCCAGCCGGTAACCACCGGGGACGGAGACGACCGCTTCCCGGCCCAGGGCCCGGCGCAGCCGCCCGACCAGGGCCTGGAGTGCCGCCGGCCCGTCGGCCGGCGCACCGGCACGGCCACCGGCGGCGCCGGGCGGCCACACCTGGGCGGCCAGGTCACCGGCCGGGACGGCCCGCCCCCCGGCCGCCGCCAGGGCGGTGAGCAGCGCCCGCAGCCGAGGCCCCGCGAGCGGCACCAGGGTGCCGTCCGGGCGGAGCACCCGGGTGTCACCGAGTACGCGGTAGCCGTATGTCACCCGGCCATTGTCGTGCCGGGCCCGGCCGGCCGGTCACCGGGTTCGGGGACCGGGTGGGTGAGCCGGAGCTTGGACTGGCCGTGCGGCAGCTGTTCCCAGTCGTCCATGAAGCGGGCGTCCAGACCGTGTTCGGCGGCCAGGCGGACCAGTGTCCGGGTGCGGTAGTAGAAGTCCTCGCCCAGGACGTGGTGCTCGGGCCCCTCCGTACGGTCGAAGGTGAAGTCGAAGAACCCGCCGGGTGCCAGCACCCGTCCGACGTGGGCGAGGCATTCGTCGATGACCTCCAGCGGCGAGTGCGAGAACACGCTGTGCGCGTGCACCACCGTGAACCACCGGTCGGGCAGGAAGTCCAGCGTCAGGTCGTCGACCGGGGTGAGGTGGGGCAGCTTGGCCTGCAGTCCGTAGTGGACCAGGGTCTTCTTGGCCTCGATGAGGATGTCGGGC
Source organism: Streptomyces sp. NPDC050856 (assembly GCF_040653855.1). Lineage (NCBI taxonomy): Bacteria > Bacillati > Actinomycetota > Actinomycetes > Kitasatosporales > Streptomycetaceae > Streptomyces > Streptomyces sp. NPDC050856. The sequence goes on from NZ_JBFAGV010000009.1 coordinate 92,162, forward strand.
GAGATGTCGATCCCGTAGTAGTGGCCGGGCTCCAGGTAGTCGATGAACCGCCAGCCGGCGCGCAGGTTGCCGCACCCGATCTCCAGCAGCCGGTCCTGGGGGGTCAGCCCGTGTCCCACCAGGTAGTCGTACTGCAACTGGCCGATGGCCAGCCAGCGCTCGGGGGACGGCCCGCCGCCGACCGCCGCCAGCGGGCTGCGGGCGGTGTCGGACGCCATCACGGCCCGGTAGTACGCGACGTGGCTGCCGCGGTGCCGCAGCCGCAGCAGGCTGTCGCGGCCGGCCCGCCGCAGGTAGGGAAGCACCCGGTGCGGGTGGCTCAGGGCGTAGCCCACCTTGTAGCCGAGTCGTGCGCGGTTCCTCGACAGGCGCGAACCTGGTGTCTTGTCCATGACGGCCTCCGTGCCATCCGTGGGCGGCCCCCGGGCGGATGCTAACCACGGCCGGCCGGTCGGCCGCATCCCGGCGCCGGTCCCGGAAGGCACCGGCTCACTCGTTCCGGGCGCACCGCTGCGCCAAGTGCCGTCCCGGTGTGGTGGGCCGGCCACGGATCACCGCAGCGTGGAGGGGATCCGGGCCGGGGCCGCGCCGTGGGCCCCGCGTACCGGCCGGCGAGGCGGCGAGCGAGGCGGGACATGCGCGCATCACGGGTGCTCACCGGCGCCACCCCCGGCGCCAGGGGCGGGCCGCGCGCCACGGCCGCGGGTGGGCGTGGCCCTGCGGACCGGGGCGCGGCCCGCGTGCCGCGGGGGCCGGCGGCGGTGGCCGCCGCTTTCGCGTTCGCGCAGCTGGTACTGGTCGTACCGGGTCTCGGGCTCGGCTGGGACGAGACGGTGTACGTCAGTCAGGTCGGCACGCGGGCGCCGGCGGCGTTCTTCAGCGCGCCCCGGGCCCGGGGCATCACCCTCCTGGCGGCGCCGGTGGCCGGACTGACCGACTCGGTGGCGGCGCTGCGCGTCCATCTGGCCCTGCTGTCCGGCTGCGGGCTGTTCGTGGCCCTGTGGGTGTGGCGGCGGCTGCTGCCCGCGCCGGTACCGGCCGTGGCCGGCGCGCTGTTCGCGAGCCTGTGGGTGACGCTGTTCTACGGTCCGCAGGCGATGCCCAACCTGTGGGTGGCCTATGGGGGGCTGGTCGCCGTCGGCTGCTTCCTGCGCGCGGTGCGGGACCGCGGCGACCGGTGGGCACTGCCCGGTCTGGGGGCGGGGGTGGCACTGGCCGCGCTGATGCGTCCGGCCGACGCGGTGTGGCTGGCCCTGCCGCTGGCGGCGGCGGTGCCGCTGGCCCGGCCGGTACGCCGCCGGGGTCCGCCGGTGGTGGCGGCGCTCGCCGCGGGACTGGCCGCGGGATGCGCCCCGTGGGTCGTGGAGGCGTACGCGCGCTACGGCGGCCCGGTGGCGCGGCTGCGCCGGGCCGGCGAGATCCAGGGGGGCCTGGGCTGGTACTTCTCCGCCGACGACCATGTGCGGGCGCTGGGCGGGCGCACGCTGTGCCGCCCCTGTGACGTGCCCTGGCACCATCCCGTGTCGGCCGGGTGGTTCCTCGCCCTGCCCCTGCTCGTGGCGGGCGGCGTGTGGCTGGCGGCCCGCACCCGCCACCGGGCGCCGGTGGCCCTGGCGGCCGTGGCCGGCGCGGCGTCGGCCGTGCCGTACCTGTTCACGGTCGGCTACGCGGCGCCGCGCTTCCTGCTGCCCTCCTACGCCCTGCTGGCCCTGCCGGTGGCGTACGCCCTGGTGCGGGTGGTGCGGGGTTGCCGGGACCGGCCGTCCGGGTGGCGGCGCGGGACCGTGGCGCTGCTCGCGGTCGCCGTCGCCGGGCACCTGGCGGTGCAGTACCGGGTACTGGAGTCGGTGGCGGACCGGGTGCGCCGTGACACCGTGGACCTCGGCCGGGTCGCCGCCGCGCTGCGGGCCCAGGGCGTCCGTCCGCCGTGCGTGGTCAGCGGCGAGGACGCGATCCGGGTGGCGTACCGCGCGGGCTGCGCCTCGCGCCAGCCGTCCGGGCACGACGGCAGCATCACGCCCGGGGCGCTCACCGCGACGGGGCTGCGCCGGCCGGTCGCGGTACTCGTCTCCGACCTGGGCGGCGTTCCCGCGTACGCGCGCCGCTGGCGCGTCCGTCCGCTGCCGGATCTGGGCCACCGCACCGGCCTGCGGGCCCACCTGTCCCCCGCGGCAGTCCCCCCGGGCCCGGCCGGGCCCCGGTGAGCCCGGTGGAGCGGGCGACGGGGCGGGTGGTGCGACAGGGGCCGCGTGGCCTCACCCTCACGACACCTTGGCGTTCCCCCGTGCCCGGCTCGACAATGAGGGAGATGACGGACAACTGGGCACACAGCGGCGAGATCGGGCCCACCGAGCGGCTCGCCATGAATCGGACGGGCAGCTTCGACTGGGATCTCGACGCCGGGACCATCGACGTCGACGAGGCGGGGCTGCTCGTGTTCGGCCTGGCGCCCGAAGCGTTCGACTCCCGGCCCGACACGCTGGTGCACCGGCTGGACGCCGCCGAGCGTGCCCGGCTGGACGGCGTGATCCAGGAGGCGCTCACCGGGGGCCACTCCTCCTACGCCGCCCACTTGCGCCTCCCCCTGGAGGACGGCTCCGCGCAGTGGACGCATGTCCAGGCGCGCATCCTGCGCGACGGGGACGGCCGGGCCCACCGGATCGTGGGGATCGTCCGGGACGCCACCTCCGAGATGACCCACTCCGCGTTCGTCATGGAACTGGAGAAGCGCAGACAGCGGCAGACCGACATCGTGGAGCGCACCACGCGGGCGCTGTCCCGCGCGGTGACCGTGGACGACGTGACGGCCGCGCTGACCGGCCCGGGCGGGCTGGCCCGGCTGGGCGCGGACGGCCTGGCGCTGGGTCTGGTGGAGAACGGCTCGCTGAACATCATCGCCCTCAGCGGCGATTCCCTGGACGTGCTGGAGAGGTTGCGGGTGCGGCGGCTGGACCGCGGGATGCCGCTGGCCGACACGGTGCTCAGCGGGCGTCCGCTGTTCAGCAGTTCCTTCCCCGACCTGGTCCAGGACTACCCCGCGCTCGCCCCGTACGCCGAGCGCCTGAGGTTCCGGGCGGCCGCCTACCTGCCGCTGGTGGCCCAGGCCCGGATGCTGGGCGGGATGGCGCTGTTCTACCGGGCGCCCACCGCCTTCACCGCGGACGAGCGCAACCTCGCGCTGGGCCTGGCGGCCATCGTGGCCCAGTCCCTCCAGCGGGCCATCCTGTTCGACGAGGAGCGGGAGCTCGCCACCGGGCTGCAGGCCGCGATGCTGCCCCGCCGCATCCCCGCCGTCGAGGGCGGGGAGATCGCCGTGCGGTACCACTCGGCCTGGAGCGGCCGGCAGGTCGGCGGCGACTGGTACGACGTGATCCCGCTGCCCAAGAGCCGGGTGGGCGTCGTCGTCGGCGACGTGCAGGGCCACGACACGCACGCCGCCGCGATCATGGGTCAGCTGCGGATCGCCCTGCGCGCCTACGCCGGGGAGGGGCACGCCCCCTCGACCGTGCTGGCCCGGGCGTCGCGGTTCCTCGCCGAACTGGACACCGAGCGGTTCGCGACCTGCACCTACGCCCAGGTCGACCTGGACACGGGCACGGTGCGGGCGGTGCGCGCCGGGCATCTGGGGCCGCTGATCCGGCACACGGACGGCCGGGTGGGGCTGCCCAAGCTGCGCGGCGGGCTGCCGCTGGGCGTGGCGTCGTTCTTCGAGGACGAGGAGTTCCCCGAGACCCGGCTCGACCTGGTGCCGGGCGAGACGCTGGTGATGTGCACCGACGGGCTGGTCGAGGAGCCGGGCGCCGACATCGAGGACGGGATCGCCGCGCTGGCGGAGGCGGTGAGCGGCGGGCCGCCCGAGGCGCAGGCGCTGGCCGACCACCTCTCGGAGCGGTTCTGGGAGCGGTGGGGGGCGGGTGACGACGTGGCCCTGCTGGTGCTGCGGCGCAGCCCGGACCCCGGTACGCCGCGCGCGCCGCGCATCCACCAGTACATCCACCAGGCCGATCCGCAGGGGCTGTCCGAAGCGCGGGCGGTGGTGCGGCGGGCGCTGCGCGACTGGGAGATGGGGACGTTCGCGGACGACGCCGAGCTGATCACCGGCGAGCTGCTGGGCAACGTGCTGCTGCACACCGAGGGCGGCGCGGTGCTGACCCTGGAGGTGCTGCCGGAGCCGACCCGCCGGGTGCGGCTGTCGGTGCAGGACCGGTCCAGCGCGTGGCCCCGGCGCCGTACCCCGGGCGAGGCCGCCACATCGGGCCGCGGGCTGTTGCTCCTGGACGCGCTGGCCCTGCGCTGGGGGGTGGAGCCGCGCGGCGAGGGCAAGGCCGTGTGGTGCGAGATCGGACCGTCGCCGTCGTCCAGGCAGGGCGGCGCGGCGCCGGGCCACGGACCGGGTGGGTCGTGATGGACCCCGTAGAGGCGCTGGACGAGATCGCCTTCCTGCTGGAGCGGGCGCAGGCACCGACCTACCGGGTGCGCGCCTTCCGTACGGCGTCGGCGGCCCTGGCGGCCCTGGGCGAGGACGAGGTGGCCCGGCGGGTGGCGGCCGGCACCCTGGAGGACCTCAAGGGCGTCGGCCCGAAGACCGCGCAGGTCGTGCGCGAGGCCCTGGCCGGTGAGGAACCGGCGTATCTGCGGCGGCTGACGAGCGAGGCCGGCGAGGCGCTCGCGCGGAACGCGGACGCGCCGGGCGCGGCCCTGCGGGCGGCGCTGCGGGGCGACTGCCACCTGCACTCCGACTGGTCGGACGGGGGCAGCCCGATCGACGTCATGGGCCGGGCGGCGGCGGCCCTGGGGCACGAGTGGGCGGTGCTCACCGACCACTCGCCCCGGCTGACGGTCGCGCGCGGCCTGTCGGCCGAGCGGCTGCGCGAGCAACTGGACGTGGTGGCCCGGCTCAACGAGGAGTGGGCGCCGTTCCGGCTGCTGACCGGGATCGAGTGCGACATCCTGCTGGACGGTTCGCTCGACCAGGAGCCGGAGCTGCTTGACCGGCTGGACCTGGTGGTGGGGTCGGTCCACTCCAAGCTGCGGATGGACGGCCCCGCCATGACCCGGCGGCTGCTGAGGGCCGTGGCGAACCCGCTGATGGACGTACTGGGGCACTGCACCGGGCGGCTGCTGTCGGGGCGGGGCCGGCCGGAGTCGGAGTTCGACGCGGAACGCGTCTTCGCCGCGTGCGCCGACTCCGGTACGGCCGTGGAGATCAACTGCCGTCCGGAGCGGCTCGATCCACCCCGCCGGCTGTTGCGGCGGGCGGTGGCGACCGGGGTGTTCTTCGCCGTCGACACCGACGCGCACGCGCCGGGCCAGCTGGACTGGCAGATCCTGGGATGCGCTCGGGCCGAGGAGTGCGGCGTACCGGCCGACCGGGTGATCAACACCTGGTCGGCCGGACAACTGCTCACCTGGACCCGCACGCGTCAGGCGCCGGCCGGCGAACCGGCGCGGCGGGGCCGGGCGGCGCGGCCGGACCGGACCGTTCCCGGCCCGCCGTTCCCGGCCTGACCGTCTCCGGTCTGCCGTGTCCGGCCGGGCCCGGGCGCGAGTGGCGCCCGGTCCGCCCGGGGGCGGGTGACGGGTCGTCGCGCGGACGCGTCCTAGGCGGCGCGACGCCTGCGGACGGCCCACAGGATGACGCCACCGGCCACCAGCACGGCCACGGCCGCGCCACCGATGAGCGGCGTGGAGCTGGACGAGCCCGTCTCGGCGAGGTCGGGCCCGGCGGGGCTGGGCGCGGCCGACTGCGGGGCGGAGGGCACCGCGGACGGCGTCGTCGGGGGCGCCGGGGCGGGTGCGGTCTCGCTGGGCGTGGTGCTCGGCGTGGGCGTGGGCGAGGCGGTGCTCGGCGTGGGCGACGGCGAGGTGGTGCTGGGCGTGGGCGTCGGGGTCGGCCTGGTGCCGTCGCACACGGGGGCGGTCTTGGTCTCGTCGCGCGAGAAGCCGTCGCCGTCGCCGGCCTTGACGACCAGTCGGACGGTCAGCTCCTTGTCGTGCTCGGGCAGCGCCAGCTCCTTGTGGAACTCGCGGCCGAACTTCTCCGTCGGCAGCAGGTCCTTGCCGTCGACGGTGACGGTCACCTCGTTGGGGGCGGTCGGTGAGTAGTCCGTCAGGTCGACCTGGACCTGGGAGCAGGTCACGGACCAGGCGGGCGTGTGTGCCTCGGCGGCGGTGGCCGAGAGCGCCACGCCGGTGATGCCGAGGAGCGCGGCGGTCGCGAGCGCCGCGGCGCTCCGCCTCGGTCTGGCGGTCAGGGTCATCAGGGGGGTCCTCCGTACGGAGACGGGTGCCGGTACTGTCGTACGCCGCCGGTCGCGGCGTATCGCGCACAGTACTGCTCCTCCTGGTGGCATCCGCACCCGGCCCCCACCGCCGCAACCGGCGGCCGGGGCAACCGGGTTGGCGCCGCGGGCCGGGGCGTCGGGGACGGCGCCCCGCCACGCGGGGCTCGACGAGGGGCGGCGCGTTCCGCCCAGGCCCTGGCAGCGGCCTCGCGCTGCCCACGCGACGCCCGGCGGGACACACGGCCGGTGCCCCCGCGCTGCCCGGTTCCGGTGGTGCGCGCGGTCGAGGTGGTACGCCGGTGGCGGTGGGCGGGTACGGGTACCCGCAGTCTCGGCGCGGTCCGCGCGCCGTGCCGCGAGAAAGGGCTCCCGTGAACTACTCCGCCGGCTTCACCCGCTCCCCTGGCCACTTCACGGACCGGATCACCGCCGACGGCCGGGACGGCTGGCCGGTCGAGGCCGGGCGCTACCGGCTGGTCGTCAGCCGGGCCTGCCCGTGGGCGAGCCGGTCCCTGGTCGTGCGGCGGCTGCTGGGCCTGGAGGACGCGCTGTCCCTCGCGGTCGCCGACCCCGTCCAGGACGAGGGCGGCTGGCGGTTCACGCTGGACCCGGACGGCCGGGACCCGGTGCTCGGGATCCGGTACCTGTCCGAGGCGTACCGGGCCCGGGAGCGGGACCACGCGGGGGGCGTGAGCGTCCCGGCGGTGGTGGACGTACCGAGCGGGCGGCTGGTCACCAACGACTACCACCGCATCACACTGGACCTGGCCACCGAGTGGCGCGCCCTGCACCGCGACGGAGCGCCGGACCTCTACCCCGAGGCACTGCGCGACGAGATCGACGAGCGGATGGAAAGCGTCTACCGCGACATCAACAACGGGGTGTACCGGGCCGGCTTCGCCGAACGCCAGGAGTCCTACGACGCGGCGTACGGGCGGCTGTTCGCCCGCCTCGACCAGGTGTCGGAGCACCTGTCCACCCGCCGCTACCTGGTCGGCGACACCATCACCGAGGCGGACGTCCGGCTGTTCACCACCCTGGTCCGGTTCGACGCGGTCTACCACGGCCACTTCAAGTGCAACCGCAACAAGCTGACCGAGGACCGGGTGCTGTGGGCCTACGCGCGTGACCTCTTCCAGACACCCGGCTTCGGCGACACCGTCGACTTCGATCACATCAAGCGGCACTACTACCAGGTCCACGAGGACATCAATCCGACCCGGATCGTGCCCCGGGGCCCCGACCCGCGCGGCTGGCTCACCCCGCACCACCGGGAGGAGCTGGGCGGCCGTCCGTTCGGTGACGGCACGCCGCCACCCCCTCCGCCCGCCGGCGAGGTGGCGCGGCCGCTCCAGGAGGGGTGAGGGCGGCACGGCGCCGGGGCGTCAGCCGGCCTGCCAGACCGTGGTGGCGTTGCAGAACTCCTTGATGCCGTGGCCGGACAGCTCCCGCCCGTACCCGGAGCGCTTGACGCCGCCGAACGGCAGCGCCGGGTGGGAGGCGGTCATGCCGTTGACGAAGACGCCGCCCGCCTGGAGGTCGCGGACGAAGCGGCGTACGTCCTCCTCGTCGCGCGTCCAGACGTTGGAGCTGAGTCCGAAAGGCGTGTCGTTGGCCAGGTCGACCGCCTCGTCGAGGCTCCCCACCCGGTAGACCACCGCCACCGGGCCGAAGGTCTCCTCGCGGTGGATCCGCATGCCGGGGGTGACGTCGCTCAGCACGGTCGGCCGGTAGTACCAGCCGCGCTCCAGCCCCTCGGGCCGGCCGCCGCCGCACCGTACGGTCGCGCCCGCGCCGACGGCGTCGTCCACCAGCTCCGCCAGTTCGTCGCGCCCCCGCTCGCTGGCGAGCGGCCCGACGTCGGTGGACTCGTCCATCGGGTCGCCGACGGTGAGCGCCGCCATGCCGGCCGTGAAGCGTTCCGTGAACGCGTCGTACACGTCGGCGTGGACGATGAACCGTTTGGCGGCGATGCAGGACTGGCCGTTGTTCTGCACCCGGGCGGTGACCGCCACCTCGGCGGCCCGCCCGACGTCGGCCGACGGCATCACCACGTACGGGTCGCTGCCACCGAGCTCCAGGACGGTCTTCTTGACCTCGTCGCCGGCGACGGAGGCGACCGAGCGCCCGGCCGGTTCACTGCCGGTGAGGGTGGCCGCGGCCACCCGCGGGTCGCGCAGGATGCCCTCGACGGCGGCCGAGCCGACCAGCAGGGTCTGGAAACAGCCTTCGGGGTAGCCCGCCCGGCGGAACAGGTCCTCCAGGTACAGCGCGGTCTGCGGGACGTTCGAGGCGTGCTTGAGCAGTCCCACGTTGCCGGCCATCAGCGCGGGCGCGGCGAACCGCACGACCTGCCAGAGGGGGAAGTTCCAGGGCATCACGGCCAGCACCGGGCCGAGCGGCCGGTAGTGGATCCGGGCGGTGACGGCGCCGGAGTCCCGGACCTGGTCGGCGTCGGGGTGCTCGTCGGCGAGCAGCCGTTCGGCGTTGTCGGCGTACCAGCGCATCGCCTTGACGCACTTGGCCGCCTCGGCGCGGGCCGCCGCGAGCGGCTTGCCCATCTCGGTGGTCATGGTGCGGGCGATGTCGTCCCGATCCTCCTCCAGCAGGTCCGCGGCGCGCCGCAGCAGGCGGGCCCGTTCGGCGAACGGTGTGGTGCGGTGTTCCCGGAAGGCCGTCCCGGCGGCGGCCAGCCGCCGTTCCACCTCGGCGGGCTCCAGCGGGTCGAAGGTCTTCAGTGTCTCGCCGGTCGCCGGGTTCACCGTCGCGATGGGCATGGGGTCCTCCTCGCAGTCGCTCTGTCGACCCTGCCGCGCCCCGGGCGGCGCCGCAACGCGGGCGGCCGGCGGCGGCTTGGGGCGCGCCTGCCGGGTAACCCGTACGCGCATGGCAAACATCGACAAGGGCGACGGCACGGCTCCGGCCCGGGGGCGGACGGCCGGCGGCGACCCGCCGGAGCGGCGGAGCACGCCCGAGGCGCCGACGGACCTGCCCGCCGGCTCGTGGGCGGCGGTCCTGCGGCGCACCGGCCGGGAGTTCATGGACGACGAGCTCCCCGACCGGGCCGCGGCCCTGACGTACTACGGCGTGCTGTCCACCTTCCCGGCCCTGCTGGTGATGGTGTCCGTGCTCGGCGTGGTCGGGGAGTCGGCGACCCGGGCCGTGCTGGACAACCTCCAGCGGCTGACTCCCGGTCCGGTACGGGACATCCTCGGCGACGCGGTGCGCCAGCTCCAGGACAGCTCCGGCACCAGCGGCCTGATCGCGATCGTCTCCCTGGTCGCGGCCGTCTGGTCCGCCTCCGGCTACGTGGGCGCCTTCATCCGTACCGCGAACGCCGTGTACGACCTGCCGGAGGGGCGTCCGGTGTGGAAGGTGACGCCGCTGCGGGTCGGACTGACGCTGGTCCTCATGCTGTTGCTCGCGATGAGCGCGGTGATCGTGGTGTTCACCGGGCCGCTGGCCCGGCGGGCGGGCCAGGCGATCGGTCTGGGTGACGCGGCGGTCACGGCGTGGAGCATCGCCAAGTGGCCGGTGCTGGTCGTCCTGGTCGTGGTGATGATCGGCCTGCTGTTCTGGCGGGCGCCCAACGTCCATGGCCAGAGCCTCCGCTGGCTGACCCCGGGCAGCCTGCTGGCGGTGCTGCTGTGGCTGCTCGCGTCGGGCGGGTTCGCCCTGTACGTGGCCAACTTCGGGTCCTACAACAAGACCTACGGCACCCTGGCCGGTGTCATCACGTTCCTGATCTGGCTGTGGCTGTCGAACCTGGCGATCCTGCTGGGCCTGGAGCTGGACGCGGAGTTGGCGCGGCAGCGCGCGATCAGCGGTGGTATGCCGGAGACCCAGGAGCCGTACGTGGAGCCCCGCGACACCCGCACCTGGCCGCGCGAGGAGCGCGAAGCGCACGAGGCGCGCGAGGACGGCCGGGAGCCGTAGCGGTGCCGGGACGCGCCTGCCGTGTCGCAGGGCCGGGCCCGCCCGGGCCGGGCCCGGCGAGCGGGCGCCGCCGGCCTCCCGGGGCGCAGCGCGACCGGCCGCCACCGTCCGGGACGGTGGCGGCCGGCGCTCAGCTCTCCGGGGTGGTGGGGGCGGGGCGGGCGTCCTGGAGGACGTACAGCAGTTGCTGCGTCTCGGCCGCCAGGCCGCCGACGGAGGTGGCCGTCTCGTGGTCGCCGGCCTCGGCGTCGGCCAGCCGGGCCTTGAGCCGGGCGTGCGCCTCCCAGGCCCGGGCCATGGCCTCGTCCCGGTCGGGACCCCCGTCCTGCTGCGCGCCGCGGTCACCGCCGGGCCGGTCGGCGTCGCGTCCTGCTCCGGCACCGGTCCCCGCCCGGGCGCCCAGCGCGGCGCAGTCCGCCTCGCAGACGTCCGCCAGGGGACGCAGCAGCGCCGGTACGTCCCGCAGGACGCTGTCCGGGGGCGGCCTGAGCCTGGGCTCGTCTCCCGCCGCTCCGGCGAGCAGGGCGGTCAGCGCGGTCAGGTGGTCGGCGACGCGTTCCCAGGCGGCGTCCCACTCGGCAGGGGGCAGCCCGGGTTCGCCGCGGCGCCGGATCCGGCCGGCGGGGTTGAACCGGTGGCTCTCCCTGGCCCAGGTCCGGGCGTTGCGCAGGTCACCGAGGTAGGAGGCGAACCGCCTGGCCCGGCTGTGCCACTCCTGGGCGTCGCGCTGTCCGTGGCCCCGCTCGATGCCCTCGGCCATGGCCCGCAGCAGTTCGGCGCCGTCCCGGGGGACCCGGTGCAGCGACTCACGGGCGTGGCGCAGGTGGACCGGCGGGAGGACCAGGGCGTTGACGCCGATGCCGATGGCCGCGCCGAGCAGGGTCTCCAGCAGCCGGTGCACGATGTCGAAGCCGGAGTACGAGCCGTAGACCAGGACGAACAGCGCGGTGGTGGACGCGTAGACGCCCTGGTCGCCGAAGCGCGAGTAGTTGCCCAGCAGGGCGGTCAGCGGCAGGACGATCGCCATGGCCGCCATGGTGTCGCCGGTGAGCTGGACGGCTCCGGCGGCCAGCACCGTGCCGGCGAAGATCAGTACCACCTGCTGGAGGCCGGCCCGCACCGAGCGGTAGACGGTGCTCTGCACCAGGGCGACGGCCGTCCAGGGCGCCATCAGCGCGAGCGGCGCCTGCCACCACCAGCCGGCCACCGCCCAGGCGAGGATGGCGGCGCCCGCGGCCTTCAGCGACTGGACGGCCATGTCCCGTTCGGGCCCCGGGCCGGTCAGCGCCCGGCGTACCGAGCGCCCGACCGCGGCCGCCTCCCAGGTGGTCCAGGACCAGAGGGTTCCCCGGCCGGTCCGCCCGCTCACGGAAGCGGGGTGCCACCGGTGGCGTTCACGATCTCCGCGGTGATGTAGCTCGCGCGCTGCGAGGCGAGGAAGACGTACGCCGGTGCCATCTCGGCGGGCTGGGCCGGGCGGCCCAGCGGCGACTGCTTGCCGAACTCGGCGGTGTCGGGCATGGTCGCGGGGATCAGCGGCGTCCACACCGGGCCGGGGGCGACGGCGTTGACGCGGATGCCGCGCTCGGCGACCATCTGGGCCAGCCCCTGGGTGAAGGTGACGATGGCCCCCTTGGTCATGGCGTAGTCGAGCAGCGGCGGGCTGGGCTTGTAGGCCTGCACCGAGGTGGAGTTGATGACGCTGCCGCCCCGGGGGATGTGCGGCAGGGCCATCTTGGTGAGCCAGAACATCCCGTACAGGTTGGTCTTCATCACCCGGTCGAACTGCTCGGTGGTGATGGCCTCGATGCCGTCGGGCTGCGCCATCTGGAAGGCGGCGTTGTTCACCAGGATGTCGATCCGCCCGAACTCGCCGGTGGCCCGCTCGATCAGGGCGCGGCACTGCTCCTCGTCCCGGATGTCGCAGACCACGGGGACCGCCTTGCGCCCGGCCTCCTCCACCAGCCGGGCCGTCTCGCGGGCCTCGTCCTCCTCCTCCGGGAGGTGGGTGAACAGCACGTCGGCGCCCTCGCGCGCGTAGGCCAGGCACACCGCCCTGCCGATGCCGGAGTCGCCGCCGGTGACCACGGCCGCGCGGCCCTCCAGCAGCCCGCTGCCCGTATAGGAGTCCTCACCGTGGTCCGGTGGCGGGTCCATGGGGCCGGTCCAGCCCGGGTGGCGCTGCTCCTGGTCGGGGAAGTCGGGCCGCGGGTGGCCGGTGGTGGGGTCCTGGGGTTCGCGGTCGTCGGTCATGGTGCCTCCTGATTCCTTGGTCGCGGACCGGCGCGGTCCTGATCGGCGGCGGTCCGGCTGTTCGCGTTCCCGGGAGCCGGGGTCCAAACCATTCGGCACACAACGGGAGGGAACGCGCCACCGGCGGCGCGCCGGCCGGACGGCCCCCGCGCTGCCGCCCGGCACATGGCGGCGGGTGCCGGCGCCGGGCCGCCGGCGCGCCGCTCCGACCAGGCGGGGACAGGTCCGGAAAGATACGATTCTGCTATGGCAGAGCGGCCTTCCGTGCCCGCCGCGCCCACGCCCGAGCTCGTCGTCGACGTCGGCGGGGACTCCACCGTGATGAGTCCCACCCGGGCCTACCGCATCGGGCGCGACCCCACCAGCGACATCGTGCTCGCCGATGCCCGGGTCTCCTGGCACCACGCGGTGCTGCGGCCCGACGACGGGCACTGGACGCTGGAGGACGAGGACAGCACCAACGGCACCTTCACCGAAGGTGGCCGGCGCGTCCACCTGTGGAACGTGGGGCCCGGCAGCGTCATCCGGTTCGGGCACCCCGCCGACGGCCCGCGCGCCGTACTGGCGGGCCACGGGCCGCCCGCCGCGACACCCCGCCCGTCCGCCGTATCCGTGCCCGCCGCCACCGGCACCTTCCGCCGGCCCACCTCGGTACGGCCGCTGCCGGCTCGCACCGTGCGCATCGGGCGCGGCTCGGACAACGACCTGGTCGTCGACGACCTGGTGGTCTCCCGGCGGCACGCGGAGCTGCGCGCCGAGCCGGACGGCACCTACTGGATCCACGACCTGGGCAGCCACAACGGCACCTTTCTCAACGGCCGGCCGGTCACCCTGGAGCGGGTGGCGCCCGACGACATCATCGGTATCGGCCACTCGGCGTTCTGCCTGGCCGGCGGCCGGCTCGTGGAGTTCACCGACACCGGCGAGGTCTCGCTGGACGTGCAGGACCTGTCGGTGACGGTCGACCACGGCCGCAAGACCCTGCTGGACGGGGTGTCGTTCCCGGTCGGCGAGAAGTGCCTGCTGGCGGTGGTGGGGCCGAGCGGCGCCGGCAAGTCCACACTGCTCAACGCGCTCACCGGCCTGCGGCCCGCCGACCGGGGCACGGTGCTGTACGACGGGCGCGACCTGTACCGGGACTACGCCGAGCTGCGCCAGCGCATCGGCCTGGTGCCGCAGGACGACATCCTGCACCTCCAGCTGACCGTACGGCGGGCCCTGGGCTACGCCGCCGAACTGCGCTTCCCCGAGGACACCGAGAAGTCGGAGCGGCGGGCCCGGGTGACCGAGGTCATCCGGGAGCTCGGCCTGGAGCAGCGGGCGGGCCAGCCGGTCCACAGTCTGTCCGGCGGCCAGCGCAAGCGGGTCAGCGTGGCGCTCGAGCTGCTGACCAAGCCGTCGCTGCTGTTCCTCGACGAGCCGACCTCGGGCCTCGACCCGGGCATGGACCGCTCGGTGATGCACATGTTGCGGGGGCTGGCCGACGACGGCCGTACGGTCGTCGTGGTCACCCACAGTGTGCTGAGCCTGGAGGTCTGCGACCGGCTGCTGGTGCTCGCGCCGGGCGGCCGGATCGCCTACTACGGACCGCCGGGGGACGCCCTGGGCTTCTTCGGCTTCGCCGAGTGGCCCGAGGCGTTCGAGGCGTTCGAGAACGACCGGGAACGCGACTGGGCCGAGCGGTACCGCGCCTCCCGCTTCCACCACCAGTACATCACCGCCGCCATGAGCCGGCCGGGGCCGGACGGGCCCCTGGCTCCGGCCGCTCCCCCGCCCCCGCCGAAGGCGCAGAGCTGGGGCACCCAGTTGCGGACGCTGGTGCGCCGGTACGCCGCGGCGCTCGCCGCCGACCGGACCTTCCTCGCCATCATGGTCGCGCTGCCGTTCGTGATGGGCGCGATGGCCCGGGCGCTGTCCGAGGGCGGCCTGGGGCCCGAGTCGACGCTGAACGTGCTGCTCATCCTGTGCGTCGGCGGTGTCCTCACGGGCGCCGCCAACGCGGTGCGGGAGCTGGTGAAGGAACGGACCATCTACCGCCGGGAGAGAGCCGTGGGCCTGTCCAGATCGGCGTACCTGATGTCCAAGGTGGTGGTGCTCGGTCTGATCACGGTGGTGCAGGCCGTGGTGCTGACCCTGGTCGCCCTGATCGGTGTCCCGCTGAACGTCCCGGGCGGTGACGGGGTGGTCCTGCCCGCGCTGGTGGAACTCACCCTGGCGGTGGCGCTGCTGTCGTTCACGGCGATGATGCTCGGCCTGTTCGTGTCGGCGATGGTGCGCAAGGAGGAGGTCACCATGCCACTGCTGGTGCTCCTCGCCATCGTCCAGGTCGTCTTCTGCGGCGCGCTGCTGACGATCCACGGATCGCCGGTGGTCGAGCAGCTCTCCTGGCTCATTCCGTCGCGGTGGGCGTTCGGGGCCATGGGCTCGACCATCGACATCGCGCGGATCGTGCCGGACGAGAAGACGGCGGACCCGCTGTTCGCGCACTCCCTGGGCACCTGGCTGTTCGACATGGGGATGCTCGTGGCCCTCTGCCTGGTCCTCGGGTACGCGGTCACCCGACTGCTGCGCCGGCACGAACCCGTGATCATGCGAAAGTAGGCCCGGCCCATGGTCCTTCCCGGCTCCTCCCTCCCGGCCGCAGACCCGGACTTCCGGCCCACCCATGTGGTGCCGCGTGACGGGCTGCCCACCTGGGAGGCCCCCGACCCCTCCCGGCCGAGCGTGCCGCTGGACCCGTTCCTGCCGGTGGAACTGGTGGACCGGCTCGGCGACTGGGCCCTGGTCGCCTGCTCCAACGGCTGGTCGGCCTGGGTGGACGGGCGGCTGCTGGTCTCCGTGCCGCCGGATCCGCCGGTGGCCGGTCAGCCGATGGCGAGGACGGCCGACCCCGGGCCGCTGCTGGCCCGGGTGGAGGAGTCGCTGAGCCGCTACCGGCAGGCGGCCGGCGACCTGGCCGCGGGGCGGGGGGACGGCGACACCTTCCGGCGCCGCACGCGCGGCCTGCGGGTGGGGCTGGTCGTCGACGGCGAGGGGCTGTGGCTGTACGAGGCCGAGCACGAGCGCTGGGTGTACTGCGACGGCACCCGGCTGAGCACCTACGCCGCTCCGGCGGGCCCGTCGGCGGCCGCCGGGCCGGCGGCGCCGAACGCGGACGGGGCGGCCCCGACCGCCGGGTACCGGCCCACTCAGCTCGCCGAGCAGCCCACGGGGCCCGCCCAGGGACCCGTTCCGGCGGCCGGCCGGGGCTCCGCGCCCGCCCGTGGCCCGTCGGCGGCACGGGGCGCGGACGCCGAGCCGACCCGGCTGGTGGAGCGCGCCGGCGAGGCCGGGCGTCCCTCCGGCCCGGCGGGTGAGGAGCGGTGAACGGTCCGCCGGACGACACCCGGCTGCCGTCGGGCCGGGCGTCCGGGCTGATCGGCCGGCGGGTGGCCGACTACCTGGTGGAGGGCGAGATCGGGCGCGGCGGCATGGCGGTGGTGTACCGGGCGCGGGACCTGCGGCTCGACCGTACGGTGGCGCTGAAGCTGCTCGCCCCGGAACTGGCCCGCAACGACACCTTCCGCAAGCGGTTCGCGCACGAGTCCCGGGTGGCCGCCGCCATCGACCACCCGCACATCGTGCCGGTGTTCGAGGCCGGGGAGACCGAGGGGGTGCTCTACATCGCCATGCGGTACGTCGCCGGGCAGGACCTGCGGGCGCTGCTGGACCACGAGGGCCCGCTGCCGCCGGAGAAGGCCGCGCGGATCGCCGTGCAGGTGGCCTCCGCGCTGGACGCGGCGCACGCGCACGACCTGGTGCACCGGGACGTCAAGCCGGGCAACATCCTGGTCGCGGAGGGCACCGACAGCGACCACCCCGAGCACGTCTACCTCACCGACTTCGGGTTGACCAAGAAGTCCCTGTCGCTCACCGGGTTCACCAGCGTGGGCCAGTTCGTGGGCACCCTCGACTACGTGGCGCCCGAGCAGATCTCCGGCCGCCCGGTGGACGGCAGGTGCGACGTGTACAGCCTCGGCTGCGTGGTCTTCGAGACCCTCACGGGCGTACCGCCGTTCCGCCGGGACGACGACATGGCCCTGCTGTGGGCCCACCAGTACGATCCGCCGCCGCCGGTGACCGGGGAGCGGCCCGGGCTGCCGGCCGCCGTCGACGGAGTGCTGGCGCGGGCCCTGGCGAAGGCCCCGGACGAGCGGTACGACACCTGTCTGCGGTTCGTGGCCGAGCTGCGGGCCGCGGTCACGGGACGCGGTGGCGGGCCGGCCCGTACGGCGCCGTCCGGGGCGCGGCCGGTGGAGCCGCCGCCGCTGCCGCCGCGCTGGGCGCTGCCGGTGTTCCCCGGGCTCGGCGGCTAGGGCCCGGTGGTGGTCTCGCCGCGGCGGCGTACCCGGGTGGCGAGCAGCCCGCCGAGGAAGCCGGCGACCAGGCCCCACAGCAGGGCCAGGCCGGCCGCCGTCCAGGTGTGGGGGCGCAGGGCCACCTCGCCGCCCAGCTCCTCGATCTCGCCGATGCCCAGCAGGGACAGGCCGTAGCGGGCGAACAGGTCCGTGACCGGGCAGACGGCCAGGAGGGTGAGCGCGAAGGCGACTCCCAGGCGCAGGGCGTGCTGCCACAGCCGGGTGCGGGCCGGTGAGCGGACCGCGGCGGTGAAGGCGGCGGCGAGCAGCAGGAGGGCGGCGACCGGCACCAGCCACCAGGCCCGCGCGTCGTACGCGGCGAGGGCCCCCACGTCGAGGGTGGTCTCCCGCTCGCCGCGCAGGACGCGGTCGAGGAGCTGGGGCATCGGCAGGCCGAACGGCCCGTCCACCTTGCCGTCCCACGAGCCCCCGATGCCCAGGCCCAGGGCGGTCCAGACGACGTTGGGCAGCCCCAGCAGGAGCACCGCGAACGTCTCGGCGGGGTGGCCCCGGGTGGCCGCCACGACCAGGCCGATCAGCAGGCCCAGCCCCACGTAGGCGAGGAGGAGCAGCAGCATCGCGAAGGCGGCCGGGCGGACCGCCTCCTGGTGGCGCAGCAGCCGGACCGGGAGCGGGGCACGGCGGGAGACGAGCAGGGCGATCAGCAGGACGCCCAGGAGCCACAGCAGGCCGAGACCGAGGGTGGGCCACAGCTCGGCGCGGAAGCCCACGGTGGGCGTGGCGTCCAGCAGGTCGCCGATCAGGGCGGCCGGCGAGTCGGCCGGGGCGACCTCGAAGCTGCGCCGGGCCAGGGCGGTGAGCAGGGCGAGGGCCGCCAGCCACAGCACCGCCGTACGGGCGATCCGGCCGAGCAGGGCGCCGGTGCCGGCGACGGCGTGGTGCCGCAGCGGCCACAGGAAGCAGCCGCCGGCCGCCAGGGCGCCGACGAGGGTCACCGTCAGGGGCATGGCGGTCAGCCGGGCGTCCGTCCCGGCGATGATCCCGGCGCCACCGGTCAGTTCGACCGAGCCGCCCGCCGCCATGACCACGACGGCGGCCAGGACGTGCGGGAAGGTGCCTCCCGGCAGGTCGCCGGCGCCGGCCGCCCACAGCCCGAGGGCGGCCGTGACGGCCATGGCGACCAGGCCCGCGAGCACCGCGACGAGGGCGTCGCGCCAGTCGCGGACGACGCGCCGCGCGGTGCCGGGCGGGGCGCCGGGGGGCGCGGTGTCCGGTGTGCTGGGTCGCTGGCGGCTCACCCTGCCACGTTAAGCGGGGGCCGGCGGGGCCGCCCGCCGGCGGCCGGCCCGCGCCGGGCGGAGGCCCGGGCCGGGCGTCCTCCCGGCTTGCGGGGAGTACGGGGAGCAGACACACAATGGCGCGGAACGGAAGAAAGGGAAAAACGTGACTTCCCACCCGCCCTCCGGCCCGTCCGACCCCTCCTCCGGCCGCCCCACCGGTCCCCCGTCGGGGCCGCTGTCCGGCGGGTCCTCCCGCCCGGAGGAGGCCGGCCCACCGCCGCCGCCGCGCTCCGGCGGCGGGGCCCGCGACGGTGCGGGCGGTGGCGCGGGCGGCCCCGGCCGGACCGGGGGCGGCCCGGGCGGCGGGCCGGGCCGCCCGTGGTGGCGGTCGGTGCCGAAGGTGGCCGCGGCCGTGGCGGCGCTCGTGGTGGCGGTGGTCCTCGTCGTCGTCCTCACCCGGCCCGGCGGGGACGGGGACGGCGGCGGCACCGCGGGCGGCGAGCTGTCCCTGCTGCCGGTGTCCGCCACCGGGCCCGACCCGTTCACCCCGTCCACGGCACGGGACGAGGACGAGCCGCGGGCCCCCGCCACCGACGCCAGCCCGACCAGGCAGGGCACCCCGACCGCCCTGCGCCAGTTCCGCGGCTCGACGGCCGGCCTGTACGGCGGCACGAAGAACGTGGCGAGCTGCGACGTCCCGCGCCAGATCGACTACCTGGCCGGCGACCCGGCGAAGAACCGCGCGTTCGCCTCCGCCCTGGGCATCGAGCCGTCCGCCGTCCCCGACCACCTGCGGTCCCTGACCCCGGTGCGGCTGCGCTACGACACCTGGGTCACCAACCACGGCTACCGCGACGGCGCCGCCACCAGATACCAGGCGGTGCTCCAGGCCGGCACCGCCGTCCTCGTCGACCGGCAGGGCGTGCCCCGGGTGCGGTGCGCCTGCGGAAACCCGCTGGACGAACCGGTACTGCACAAGAAGCCCCGGCCGGTCGGCAAGCCGTGGCCCGGTTACCGGACGGCGAACGCGGTGGTCGTGGCGCCCGCGGAGCGGGACGTGGACACCTTCGTCCTGCGGGACGTGAGGACCGGGGACTGGATCGCCCGCAAGCCGGGCGGGAAGCCGCGCGACACGGAGACCGCGCCGCCGGACGCCAGCCCCTCCCCGACGGTCTCCACGCTGCCGCCGACGCCCACGGCTCCCCCCTCGACCTCGCACCTGCCGCCCTCCGCGCCCCCGGACGACACCACCACCACGCCCGCGGACGAGACCACCGCGCCTCCGGACGACACCACCACCACGCCTCCGGACGACACCACGACGACGGAGGAACCCGCCGGCGAGACCACTCCCGAGGAGCAGCCGCCCGCTCCCGGCTCCCCGCCCGCGCCCGACACCGAGGGCTCCGCGCCGCCGCCGGAGTCCTGAGCGGACGGGGGCCGGCGGACGGGGCTCAGACCAGGGCGTCCAGGAAGGGCAGCAGCGCGGCGTTGAACCGCTCGGGCTGTTCCAGGCCGGGCAGGTGACCGGCGCCGTCGATGACGACGAGTGCGGAGTGCGGGACCAGCGCGTGGAGCGCCTCGGCGTCGCGGACCGGGGTGTAGACGTCGTCCGCGCCCACCACGACCAGCACCGGGACGGCCGCGGCGGCCAGCGACTCACGGTAGTCCGGGCGCTCGGCCCGGCCGCGCAGGGCCGCCGCCGCACCCTCCGGCGCGGTCGCGCGCATCATGCCCAGCACGTGCGCGGCGACGTCCGGCCGTCCGGTCACGTTGTAGGGGGCGATCATCCGGTCGATGACCTCCCGCGCGTACCCGTCCATCCCCTCGGCGAGCAGCCGGTCGGCCAGGCCGTTGCGGGCGGCCTTGCCCTCCTCGGTCTCGGCGACCGGCGAGGTGTCGGAGAGCACCAGGGCCCGCACCCGCTCCCGGTGCAGGCGGTGGAACTCCATCGCGATCTGCCCGCCCATCGACACACCACCGACCACCGCGCGCTCCACCCCCAGGTGGTCGAGCAGCGCGGCGGTGTCGTCGGCGAAGCGGTCCAGCGTCGTCCGGCCCGGCACGACCTCGCTGTCCCCGTAACCGCGCAGGTCCGGAACGACCACCCGGTGGCCGGCCGCCGTCAGCGCGGCGGCCTGCGGGTCCCACAGGGTGCGGTTGAAGGGGTGCCCGTGCAGGAGGACGACGGGCAGGCCGTCCCGGGGCCCCGAGTCGTCGTAGCGGAGGGTGACGCCGTTCACCGTTGTGTGGTCCATGCCCCTCACCCTAGGTTCGCGATCACCAGGGGCACCACGGGTTTCCGGCGAACGGTCAGTCGGCGGTCAGCAGGCCCGCCCGCAGCCGGCTCAGGGTGCGGGACAGCAGCCGCGAGACGTGCATCTGGGAGACGCCCAGCCGTTCCCCGATCTGTGCCTGGGTGAGCTCCTCGACGAAGCGCAGGTGGATGATCCGGCGGTCGCGCTCGTCCAGCTCGGCGATGAGCGGGGCCAGGGCGTGGAAGTCCTCCACGAGCTCCAGGGCCGGCTCCTCCTGGCCGATGAAGTCCGCCAGGCTCGCCTCGCCGTCCTCGTCGTCACCGCTCAGCGCGGCGTCGAGGGAGGCGGAGTTGTAGCCGTTGGAAGCGAGGCGGGCCTCGGTGACCTCCGCCTCGGTGAGGTTCATCAGCTCCGCCAGTTCGCCCGCCGTGGGGGTCCGGCCGAGCCTGGACCTGAGCTCCTCGGTGGCCCTGGCCAGTTCGATCCGCGCCTCCTGGAGCCGGCGCGGCACGTGGACGGCCCAGCTGGTGTCACGGAAGAACCGCTTGATCTCCCCGACGATGTAGGGCACGGCGAAGGTGGTGAACTCCACCTCGCGGGACAGCTCGAACCGGTCGATCGCCTTGATCAGCCCGATCATGCCGACCTGGACGATGTCCTCCATGTCGTCGCCCCGGCTGCGGAAGCGGCCGGCCGCGTAGCGCACGAGCGACATGTTCATCTCAATGAGGGTGTTGCGCGCGTACTGGTGCTCCGGCGTACCCTCCTCCAGGACGGCCAGCCGCTCGAAGAGCGGCTTGGACAGGGCCCGCGCGTCCTTGGGCGCCAGGGCCCGGGGGTCGGCGACCTCGACGACCCGTCCGGCACCGGCCCCGTCCGCGTCCGGCGCACCGGTCCCGGTCGTCGTCCGCGTCCAGGCAACGGTGGTCACGTTCGTCTCCCCTTGGTCGTTCTCGTGCCGCGGATCACTCCGGCGGCGCCGGTGCGGCGCGCTTACCCGCGTCACACCCGTCCATGCCTCGGAAATCCCGCCAAATTTTTCCGGCCGCGCTCCGGCGAGCCGGTCCGTGGGGCGCGGCCCCCCGTACACCTGCGAGACTGTTGCCTGATGACAACTGTGACACTGTACGTCGGGACGCCGTCGAGGACGCGTCCCCGACCGGTCCTTTCCGGCCGGTCACAGTGGTACGAGGACGGCGAGGGGCGGGAGTGACGATGGCGTCAGGGCAGGGCACCGACGGGCGTACGGCCGTACGCGGCGCCAGGACGGGCAAGGCCGCCGGCGTGGCCGGTGAGCCCGAGCTGCGCCAGTTGCTGGCGGGGCTCACGGCCGTCCGCGACGGCGACTTCGGTACGCGGCTGCCGACCGACGCCGACGGCCTCCTGGGGGAGATCGCGGGCGTCTTCAACGGCATGGTCGACCAGCTCTCGCTGTTCACCTCCGAGGTGACCAGGGTGGCCCGCGAGGTGGGCACCGAGGGCAGGCTGGGCGGTCAGGCCGAGGTCACCGGCGTGCACGGCACGTGGAAGGACCTGACCGACTCGGTCAACGCGATGGCCGGCAATCTGACCACCCAGGTGCGTGACATCGCCCAGGTGGCGACGGCCGTGGCCAAGGGCGACCTCTCACAGAAGATCACCGTTGACGCGCGCGGCGAGATCCACGAGCTGAAGAACACCATCAACACCATGGTCGACGAGCTGTCGGCCTTCGCCGACGAGGTGACCCGGGTGGCCCGTGAGGTGGGCACCGAGGGCCGCCTGGGCGGCCAGGCACAGGTACCGGGCGTGGGCGGCACCTGGCGGGACCTGACCGACTCGGTGAACTTCATGGCGGGCAACCTCACCGCCCAGGTCCGCTCGATCGCGGCGGTGGCCACCTCCGTGGCGCAGGGCGACCTCACCCGCAAGATCGACGTCGACGCCCGGGGCGAGATCCTGGAGCTCAAGACCACCATCAACACCATGGTGGACACCCTCTCGGCGTTCGCCTCCGAGGTGACCAGGGTGGCCCGCGAGGTGGGCACCGAGGGCCGCCTGGGCGGCCAGGCCGACGTCAAGGGGGTCTCGGGCACCTGGAAGGACCTGACCGAGTCCGTGAACGTGATGGGCGACAACCTGACCGCGCAGGTCCGGTCGATCGCCCAGGTCACCACGGCGGTGGCGCAGGGTGACCTCTCCCAGAAGATCCGGGTGGACGCGCGCGGCGAGATCCTGGAGCTCAAGGAGACCATCAACACGATGGTCGACCAGCTCTCCGCGTTCGCCGACGAGGTGACCCGGGTGGCCCGCGAGGTGGGCACCGAGGGGAACCTGGGCGGCCAGGCCACCGTGCGGGGCGTGTCGGGCACCTGGAAGGACCTGACCGACAACGTCAACGTCATGGCCTCCAACCTGACCGGCCAGGTCCGCTCGATCGCCCAGGTGGCGACGGCGGTGGCCCGCGGCGACCTGTCCCAGAAGATCACCGTCGAGGCCAAGGGCGAGGTGGCCGCGCTGGCCGGTGTGATCAACACCATGGTCGACACGCTCTCCGCCTTCGCCGACGAGGTGACCCGGGTGGCCCGCGAGGTGGGCACCGAGGGACAGCTCGGCGGGCAGGCACACGTACCGAACGTCGCGGGTACCTGGAAGGACCTGACCGACAACGTCAACTCGATGGCGAACAACCTGACCAACCAGGTGCGCAACATCGCCCAGGTCACCACCGCCGTCGCCCAGGGCGACCTGACCCGGAAGATCGACGTCGACGCCCGGGGCGAGATCCTGGAGCTGAAGACCACCATCAACACGATGGTCGACCAGCTCTCGTCGTTCGCCGCCGAGGTGACCCGCGTGGCCCGCGAGGTGGGCAGTGAGGGACGGCTCGGCGGGCAGGCCGAGGTCGAGGGCGTGTCCGGCACCTGGAAGCGGCTGACCGAGAACGTCAACGAGCTGGCCGGCAACCTCACCAGGCAGGTGCGGGCCATCGCCGGGGTGACGAGCGCGGTCGCCGAGGGCGACCTGACCCGGTCCATCACCGTGGACGCCTCCGGGGAGGTCGCGGAGCTCAAGGACAACATCAACTCGATGGTGCGGTCGCTGCGCGAGACCACCCGGGCCAACCAGGAGCAGGACTGGCTCAAGAGCAACCTGGCGCGCATCTCGGGGCTCATGCAGGGCCGCCGGGACCTGACGGTCGTCGCCGAGCTGGTCATGGACGAGCTGACGCCGCTGGTCGGCGCGCAGTACGGCGGCTTCTACCTGGCCCAGGACACCGAGAGCGAGGCCGAGCTCGACCTGATCGCCTCCTACGGCCACCCGGGCAGCCCCGGCGCCGTCGACCGGCCGGTCAGTTTCCGGCTGGGCCAGTCCCTGGTGGGCCAGGCGGCCCGCAGCCGGCGCACCATCGCCGTCGACAACCTGCCGCCCGGCTACATCACCGTCTCCTCCGGCCTGGGGGCCACCGACCCGTCGAGCCTGATCGTGCTGCCGGTGGTGGTGGAGGACCAGGTGCTCGGGGTGATCGAGCTGGCCTCGGTGAACGCCTTCACCCAGGTGCACCGGGACTTCCTGGACCAGCTCATGGAGGTCGTCGGCGTCAACGTCAACACCATCGTCGCCAACGCCCGCACCGATGAGCTGCTGGGCGAGTCGCAGCGTCTGGCCACCGAACTCCAGGCGCGCTCCGAGGAGTTGCAGATCCGCCAGGAGGAGCTGCAGACCTCCAACGCGGAGCTGGAGGAGAAGGCGGCGCTGCTGGCCGCGCAGAACCGGGACATCGAGACCAAGAACCTGGAGATCGAGCAGGCCCGGCAGGAGCTGGAGGACCGGGCCCAGCAGCTGTCGCTGGCGTCCAAGTACAAGTCGGAGTTCCTGGCCAACATGAGCCACGAACTGCGCACCCCGCTCAACAGCCTGCTCATCCTGGCGCAGTTGCTGGCGCAGAACCCGACCCGCAACCTGACGCCCAAGCAAGTGGAGTACGCGGGGGTCATCCACTCCGCCGGTTCGGACCTGCTCCAGCTGATCAACGACATCCTGGACCTGTCCAAGGTCGAGGCCGGAAAGATGGACGTCAACCCGGAGCGGGTACCGCTGCGCCGGCTGCTGGAGTACGTCGAGGCGACGTTCCGCCCCATGACGGCGCAGAAGGGCCTGGACTTCCGGGTCAGCGTCGCCCCGGGCGTCCCCACCGACCTGGTCACCGACGACTCCCGGCTGCGCCAGATCCTGCGCAACCTGCTGTCCAACGCGGTCAAGTTCACCGAGGCGGGCGCGGTGGAGCTGCGCATCGCGCCGGCCGTCGAGGCGGATGTGCCGGCGTCGGTCCGCGAGCACGGACCGGCACTGGCCTTCCGGGTCCTGGACACCGGTATCGGCATCGCCGAGGAGCACCTTGAGGCGATCTTCGGCGCGTTCCAGCAGGCCGACGGCACCACCAGCCGCAAGTACGGCGGCACCGGCCTGGGGCTGTCCATCAGCCGGGAGATCGCCCACCTGCTGGGCGGCGCGATCCACGCGGCGAGCAGCCCCGGCGAGGGCAGCACGTTCACGCTCTACCTGCCCACGGCCCGGTTCGAGGCCCGGGACGCCGGACCGGAGAGCACCGGTGAGCACCTGACGGTCCCCGAGCCGGCACCCGCCGCCCGGCAGCGCCGTCTGCTGGTGATCGAGGACCGCCAGGGCGGCCTGCTGTCGCTGGTCGCCGAGAGCGCGGTCGCCGAGCTCGCCGACAGCAGCAGTGTCGGTGACGCGCGCGGTCCGGTGCACCTGCGGACCGCGGTGGGCCCGGAGGAGGCCGCCGCCGCGCTGGCCTCCGAGCCGTGCCACTGCGTCGTCCTGGGCCTGGACATGCCCGACGGGGCCGCGATGCGGTTCCTGGAGGCGATGGAGGGCGACCCGGCGCTGCGCCAGGTCCCGGTGCTGGCGCACCACACGCGCCGGCTGGACCACGTGCAGGAGCGCAGACTGACCGAGTGGTCCCGGCTGCGGCCGCTGGAGCTGCTGCCCAGCCTGGACGAGCTGCGCGAGCGCATCGCGCTGCACCTGACCGCCGAGCGTCCCACGGACGTGCTGCCCCTGGTGCGCTCGTCGACCCCCGCCGCCCCGCTCCAGCCGGTGGCCGACTCCGAGGTGCCCGCCGACGGCGGTCTGTCGGGCCGGACGGTGCTGGTCGTCGACGACGACGCCCGTAACGTCTACGCGCTGACCGGCATCCTCGAACTGCACGGGATGCGGGTGCTGCACGCGGACAACGGCCGCAAGGGGCTGGAGGTGCTGTCCCAGCACGACGGCATCGAGCTGATCCTGATGGACGTGATGATGCCGGAGATGGACGGCTACGCGGCGACCGCCGCGATCCGGGCCATGCCCGAGCACGCCGACCTGCCGATCATCGCGGTGACCGCCAAGGCCATGGAGGGCGACCGGGACAAGAGCCTGGCCTCGGGCGCCAACGACTACATCACCAAGCCGGTCGACGCGGACGCCCTGGTGGCCTGCATGCGCCGGTGGCTGAACCGGTGAGCCGGGAGGAGCAGCGGGTCGACGCGCTCGCGGGGACGGTGGAGCAACTGCGCCGCGATCTCGCGCTGGCCCAGCAGTCCGCCGACGCGCGGGCGCTGATCGGGATCGCGACGGGCATCCTGGTGGAGCGCGGGCACGGCGGCCCGACCGAGTCGGCGCGCCATCTGGAGGAGCTGTCCGAGGCGGCGCGGCTGCCGCTGCTGGAGCTGGCCGCCGACATCGTGAACGGGGCGTCCGGTGACCACGTCACCGACGCCCTGCCCCGGGCCCGGACCGGTGGCGACGGCGTGGTCGCCCCGGCGGTGCTCCGGCTGCGGGCGGCCGAGGCCGGTTCGCTGGCCGGCGACCCGCAGTCCGCGGTGGAGTCGCTGCTCGACCAGGCGCTCGCGCCGCTGGGTGCCTGCGCCCTGGCGCTGTGGTCCGCCGACCGGGACGGCGGGCTGACGCTGGCCGGTCACGCCGGCTTCCCGCGCGGTGAGGCCGAACGGTGGCGCTATGTGCCCCCGGGCATGAGGACACTGCCGCAGCGGGTGCTGGCCGAGCGGGCGCCGCTCTGGTTCGGCACGCTCCCCACCGATGTGGTGGGCATCGGCCACCGGCGTGGCACCGGCGGCGCCCGGGCGGTGCTGCCGGCGCAGCTCTCCGGCCGGCTGCTGGGGGTGCTGGAGGTGTGCTGGCCGCATCCGCAGCCGCCGCTCAGCTCGATCACCATGCGGCAGCTCGACGCGCTGGCGGAGCTGTGCGCCCACACGCTGCCGGGGACGGATCCCGGCGCGGTCGGCGGTGCCGGCCAGGAGCCGGACGCCGCGCTGACCGCGCTGGTGGACCTGGCCGACGGGCTGCTCGACCCGGCGCTGGTGCTGCGTCCGCTCCTCGACGAGCGGGACAGCGTGGTCGACTTCAGGATCGCGCACGTCAACGGGCAGTTCACCGATCCGGCCGGCCGCTCCCGGGGGGCGGTCATCGGGCTGAGCCTGCTGGAGGCCTACCCGCTGAGCGCCCGCGAGGGCAGCCTCTACGACCAGGTGCTGCGCGTCCACGCCACCGGCGAGCCCTTCCGCGCCGAGCGGATGACGCTCAACGCGCTGGTCGCCGACATACCGCTGATGCCGGTCGCCCGCGTGGGCGTGGGCCGGTTCGGGGACAGTGTGCTGGTCAGCTGGCGGCTGGAGGACGAGGCCTCCCGGCTGGCCGAGCTGTTGCAGCACGCGCAGCGGCTGGGCCGTATCGGCGGCTTCGAGGAGAACCCGGTCAGCGGCGAGATCATCTGGAACAACGAGCTGTTCTCGCTGTTCGGGCTGCCGACCAGCGCGTCGCCCATCCCGCTGGACCGGCTGCACAAGCACGCCCACGCGGACGACTCCGTCACGATCGGGCGGTTCCTGCGCACGCTGCTGCACCACCGCCACGCCGCCTCCACGGCGTTCCGGCTCCAGCGGGCCGACGGTGTGGTGCGCTACATCCGGGTCGTGGCCGAGCCGGTGGTCGACCCGGGCGGCAACCTGCTCGCGGTCCGCGGGGCGTTCCAGGACGTCTCGGCCCAGCACTGGACCGAGGTCGCGCTGGCGGCGACGCGCGACCGGCTGGCCGACTCCGAGGAGCGGTCGGCCGAGCGCAACCGGCTGGCCCTCCAGTTGCAGCAGGCGATCATGCCTCCGTCGCCGGCCCCGGTCGACACCTCCGGGCTGCGGGTGGCGGTGCGCTACCGGCCCGCCGAGGAGGAGCACCTGGTCGGCGGTGACTGGTACGACGCGGTCGTACTGCCCACCAGGAAGGTCATGCTGGCGGTGGGGGACGTCGCCGGGCACGGCATCAAGGCCGCGACCGGCATGGTCGTGCTGCGCAACGCGCTGCGGGGCCTGGCCGCCACCGGAGCGGGCCCCGCGCAGTTGCTGGGCTGGCTGAACGAGGTGGCCCACCATCTGACGGACCACGTGACGGCCACCGCGATCTGCGGGATCTACGACCCGGACACGCGTGTGCTGAGCTGGGCCCGGGCGGGCCATCCGCCGCCGGTGCTGGTCCGGGAGGGCAAGGCGGCGTCCCTGCCGCTGCCGGCCGGGATACTCCTCGGCGCCGTGGGACAGGCGCCGTACGAGGAGCGGCAGGTGAGGCTGGAGGCCGGGGATCGGCTGCTGATGTACACCGACGGCCTGATCGAGCGCCGGGACCGCTCCGTGGAGCAGGCCCTGGAGCAGCTGCTGTCCATCGCGGGCGCGCCGGCGGAGGAGCTGGACGGCTACCTGGACCGGCTGCTGACGCACAGCCGTTCGGACACCGACGACGACACCTGTCTGGTCGGTGTCGAGGTGAGCTGAGCCGCCCGCCCCCGGGCGCCGGTCCGCTCCGGGGGCCCCGATCCGTGGATCGGGGCCCCCGGGCGCGCGGGGCAGCGGCCTCGGCGCGAGCTGTTTCGGACGTCCCGGAGGGGGTTCGCCGAGCCCGGTCCCGGACGTGTCCTCGGACGGTGGTCCCCGACGTGTCCTCGGACGGTGGTCCCCGACGTGCTCGGGCGGTGGCCCGAGCCGTCTCAGGCGGTGGCGGGGCCGCCGGGGAGCAGGGGGAACCAGCAGCGGATCGTGGTGCCCCGGCGGTCCGTGTGCACCCGGACCAGGTCCGAGAGGTAGTTGACCAGCAGCAGGCCGCGCCCGCCGATCTGGCCGGGTGCGGCGGGCCGGCGGCCGGCGAGCGGATCGCTCAGCAGCCCGCCGTCCTGCACCTCGCACACCACCTGCCCGGCCTCGGCCCAGACCCGTACCGTGCCGGTGCCGCCGCCGTGGACCACGCTGTTGGTGGTGAGCTCGGCGACCACCAGGGCGAAGTCGTCACGGCGCTCCGCGGCCAGCCCCAGGGCGGCCGCGTGGTGGGTGGCGAAGTTGCGCGCGTCGGGCAGCAGGTCGGCGTCGTAGGCCAGCTCCCGCGCGCCGGACGGCGGGGAGAAGGACACGTTGTAGTCGGCGACGACGCGGTCGGGCGCGTAGGCGTCGCTGGCCCGCTCGGCGCCGTCCTCGATGAGCAGCGGGTGCGTGGCGTGCGCGTCGGCGAGCACCCGCTCGTCCAGCCGGGAGGTGTCGTACGGGCACAGGATGGTCGCCGTACGGCCGCTGAAGGCGTGGTTGATGAGCGCCTCGTGCTGGGCGCAGGCGGGGTACTCGGCGTCGCTGCGGCCGTGCCAGATCGGCTCTCCGATGATCCGCACGTGCCGGCCGGGGTGGGCGTCGGCGAAGGCGCGCAGCACCCGGGGGATGATCCGGCCCGGGTTGCGGCCGGCCTCCTGCATGTCGAGCAGGCGCACCCGCTCGGCGTGCCGGCCCAGTGCCTTGCGCAGCAGTGCGAGGTTCTCCCCGGGCACGGCCGCCGCCACCGGCTCGTCCGCGGCCAGCCCGGCCTCCATGAAGGGCACGGTGCCCGCCAGATAGGCGTCCTCGTCCGCGTAGAACAGCGCCGGATGGACGAACGGCTCCGTCTCGGGCGTCATGCTGGGGTTCACCTCGCGACCTCGATCGCCGTCAGGCCCGGCCAGAACAGGTCCAGCGCACGGCTCAGGGAGGGCGGGGGGTTGCGGACGACGATGCGCCGGCCCGCGGGCAGGTTGCGCGCCGCGTGCGCCAGCGAGGTCGCTCCCGCCACGTCGACGAAGGTGAGCCCCGTCAGATCCATGTGAATGTCCTCGTCGCGCAGGGCGAGGCGGTGCAGTGCGTGATCCCACTCGGCCCTGGTGTCCAGATACACCTCACCGGACACGCGCACGCCCCGAGGGTGCGCCGTCCGGTCGACGACCAGGGTGGAATGGGGGCGCTCGTCCATGGCCCCCTCCGCGCCATACCGGACCGCCATCCCACCTCCGCGTACCTGCCTCGCCGCTGTTCGGCTCCTCCGACGGTACCCCGTCCTTGCCGGTTCAAGCAGGTCGGGGGGCGACAGCGGCCCCGCACCGGTGTGCGAGCCGCCCCGATTGAGGCGATATGCGTGTCCTAGCCTGGCGCCATGCCCGATACATCCGCGGAGCGCCCCGCACACGGCGCGCACGCCAGGACCCCGACCCGGTGGGCGGCGTTCCGGCAGTCGCCCTTCCTGCCGGCCTCGGTGCTGGTGCTGATCCTGGCGGCGGCGGCCGCGCTGTTCGCCGGCTCCTACACCTACACGATGGCCGACCCCACTCCCCGGCACATTCCCACCGCCGTGGTCGGCGCCCCTGACTCGGCCCACGGCAGGCGGTTCGTGGCCGGCCTGGAGGAGGCGCTCAACGCGTCGGTGGAGCTGCGCAGGTACGGCAGCCGGGAGGAGGCGCGGGCCGCGGTGGAGGAGCAGCGGGTCTTCGCGATCCTCGCGGTCCTGCCGGGCCGGGTCGAGCTGGACGTGGCCGGCGCGTCGGGCGCCTCGGTGGCGCAGCTGCTGAGCGAGTCGGGTGCGGCGGTGAGCAGGGCGACCGGGGTGCCGGTGCGGGTACGGGACGTCGCCCCGCTCCAGCCGGGCGACCCGCGCGGGCTGGCGCTGTTCTACGTCTCCCTGGCCGCGGTGATCATCGGGTTCGTGGGTGCCATCCAGCTGAGCGTGCACGCCCGGGGGCTCGACCCGGCCGAGCGGATCGCGTTCACCGCGGCGTACGCGCTGCTCGGCGGGTTCGCCGTCGCGGCCACCGTGGACTGGCTGCTGGGCGCGGTCGATCTGCCGTTCGCGGAGTCGTGGCTGATCCTGTCCCTGACCATGTTCGCCTCCGGCATGGTCTTCACCATGTTCAACACCCTGATCGGGCGCTGGGCGATGCTGCCCACCTGGGGGCTGATGGTGCTGCTCGGCAATCCCTCGTCGGGCGGCGCGGTCTCCTGGCCGCTGCTGCCGTCCCCCCTGGGACTCCTGGGGCGCTGGCTGCCGCCCGGCGCCTCGGTCAACGCCCAGCACACGGCCGTCTACTTCGGCGGCCACCAGCACCTCTTCCCGTTCGCGGTGCTGGCGGGCTGGGCCCTGGTGTCCTGCGCCGTGTTCTGGGCGTGGCGCCACCGCCACCCGGGCGGCCGCGACCGGGCCCCGGCGCACGCCGGGGGCTGAACCGGCGGCGCCGATTGCGGCGGGCCCGGGGCGGGCCAATACTGACAGTGACCGCCGTTCCGTCTTCCGGCGGTGGTGGGAGGCACCATGCGCCCCGCGGTGATCTATGTGCACGGCAATGGGAACAAGGTCCGCGCCGAGCTCCTGAAGTCCCAGTGGGACCGGGCGCTGTTCGGCACCGACATGGCCGGGGTCTCGCGCATGGCGTACTGGGCTCCGCTCCGGTACGACGCGCCACTGCCGGACGACCGGCCCGACCCGCTGGACGGCCGGGAAGCCGGGGGCGTCGAGGAGATGCCGCAGCCGGTGGCGGCCGAGCCGCCCGAGGAGTTCGTGGCGCGGGCCCTGGGCGAGGCCTGGTTCGAGTCGGGCGGTGCGGCGCCGGAGGGACCCTGGACCGGCGGGGAGGGCGACCCGCTCGGCGGCTGGCTGCGGGACATGACCTACCTCGCGGACACCCTCGCCGAGAGCACCGTGAGTGCGGGGAGCGCCGGGAATGCCGGGAGCGGGCGGAACCCCGACGGCCCGCCGGGCGGCGTCCCCGCCGAGGCCCTGCCGCTGCCGGCGCCCGCCCGCAAGGCGGTGTTCCGGACGCTGGTCAAGTACACCTTCAAGGACGTCCACGCCTACTTCTTCGGCGGCGCTGGGGACGCGATCCGCGAGGTGGTGCGGGCGGAACTGGCGGCGGTGGAGGGCGCCCCGCTGATCGTCGTCGGACACAGCCTCGGGTCGATCGTCGCCTACGAGGTACTGACGGAGCTGGAGCGGGAGACCGAGCTCTTCGTCACCGTGGGCTCACCGCTGGCCGTCACCGAGGTGCAGGACCACCTGGCCGAGCCGCCCGCGGTGCCGGCGGGAGTCCGGTCCTGGCTGAACGCCTCCGACCCGCGGGACCTGGTGGCCCTGGACCACACCCTGAGGCCGGAGTACCCGCCGGCCGAGCGGGTCACCGACCTGCTGGTCAGCAACGACAGCGACAACCATCACGGCATCGTTGAATATTTGGCGAACCCGCAGGTCAATGAGGTGTGCCGCCGTCTGCTCGACCGTCTTGCGGCGGGCTGAGACGGGTGGAAACATGACAAGCGGAGGCAGTTGGTATCGGGAAAGCGAGGCCGTCCCGGCAGGTGGTGCGGCATGCCTTTGGCGGAAACGGAATGGGACCTGGTCACCCTGTGGGCGCGGGAGTGCCTGCTGGAGACCACCGAACCGCACAGCAGGCTCGCGCAGCACGGGTTCCCGGCCGAGTTCGTCTCCGCGCTGCCGCTGACGGCGGTCAGCTCCGACAACGCCCGCGCGCTGGTGCGGGCTTCGCGCCGGGACATCCCCGCCCAGCTCAGGCTGGTCGAAGCGGTGGCGTCGTCCGACCACCTGCTCGTGCGGCCGGAGGTCGCCAAGGCCCAGGAGTTCCTGGAGCGGCTGCGCGAGGACCAGCGGGTGCACGCCTCGCAGGACAGCTTCCGCAGCTGCGTGATGAAGAACGGAACCGTGGTCTTCATCGACCGCCGGCGGCTGCGGGAGACCCTGCGACGGTTCGTCACCGATCCGGAGAAGTCGGTGCTGCTGGTGGACGGCGAGCCGGGCAGCGGGAGGTCGTACACGTACCACCTGATCCGCCACGTGGGCCAGCACAGCGGCTTCCGGCCGGCCCGGGTCACCCTGTGCCGGACCTCGACCGCCGTCAAGGTCGTCCGGCGGCTCGCCGAGTTCGTCGCCGACCCCCGGGCGGGGCTCGCGCCACCGCCCCCGTCGGAGCTGAGCGATCCGCTCCCCTCCCTCGACGACGCGGTGCACTGGGTGGTCGGCCGGGCCACCGCCGCCGACGACCACTTCTGGCTGGTGCTGGACGACTGCGACAAGCTGGACCCGACCTCCGACGTGTGGGACCTGATCGGCAAGCTCGCCCTGGCCATCTACGAGCACGCCGGCGTCCGCCACGACCGGGCGCCCCGCCTGGTGCTGCTCGGTTACGGGCCCTCGATGCGCCAGCTCCCCTACGACCTGCGGGGCAGCGTGTGCCGGGACACGGCGCGGGTCGTGGACCGGGACGACCTGTACGGCTTCTTCGAGCAGTACTTCCACGAGTCGCCTCCGCCGTCCCTGGGCGACGGTGAGCAGGCCGAGGCCACCCTGGCGGCGCTGGTGGACGTGGCTGTGGAGGAGGTCCTGCGTGCCGCGCACCGCGCGGCGGACGGCGGCGAGAGCTACATGCGCGCGGTGTGCACGGCCGCGGAGAGGGCCATCCATGTCTATCGGTCGCTCTGACCTGCGCGAGATCTTCGCCACCCGGCTGCGCGAGGAGTTGCGGGCCGGGGACGACGACTCCCCCGCCGTCTCCGAGACCCGCCGCGCCTACCGGCAGGCGGCCTGTCTGCTGACCCGCTTCGACCCGCTGCTGCTGCGGCTGCCCGGCGAGGGGCACCCCAAGGGCGGAGCGGTGCTGGAGCTGCTCGACGACTGCGTGGCCGTCGGCGGGGCGGGCCGCGCGACCTGGACGCTGCGGTCGGAGGTGCGCGAGGAGGCGCTGCGCTCCCTGGCGGGTCCGCACGCCGCGCTGCGCGCCCTGGCGGACAACGCCGCCCTGTTCGGCGGGGAGCCGGGGCCGGAACGGGCCTGCCTGGCGTACCTGTCGGGCCACCCGCCGCGCCCGGAGGGCAGGAGCGCCGACGAGCTGACCGACATCCTCCAGGCGGTGCTCTGGCTGTCCTGCGTGCCGGGGGTGAGCGGGCTGCCCGCCACCGAGGAGCTCCAGCGCGAGCTGGAGCGGGCCCGGCTGTTCGAACCCCTGGAACGCCTCGTCGGCGGGCCGTTCCAGGGCCGGGACCGGGAGCTGGCGCGGCTGCGCGAGTACGCCGGGCTGTCGGAGGGCCGCGCGCCGCCGCCCGGTCCGGCGCCGCCGCTGGTCGTCCACGGTCCCGGCGGCATCGGCAAGAGCACCCTGCTGGCCGCGTTCCTGCTCGGCAGCGTCCGCCGGCCGGAGCAGGGGTTCCCGTTCGCGTACGTCGACTTCGAACGGCCCACCCTCTCGGTGCACGAGCCGGCCACCTTGATCGGTGAGGCGGCCCGCCAGCTGGGCGTGCAGTACCCGGCGTACCACGCCGAGCTGGACGTGCTGGCGCAGGAGTGCCAGCGCGCCGCGCGCCTGGAGCGGGAGGACGAGGAGCGGGTGGCGCAGCTGCACCGGCTGGCCACCACCCGGGCGACGGTGGGGCGCGGTTCGTCACGGGAGATGCAGGCGCTGGCCACCGAGCGCGAGACGGACCTGTTCCGGCGGGTCGCGGACGTGCTGCTGCGGGCCGTGTCGGCGGCCGGCCGGGCGGACACGCCGTTCGTGCTGGTGCTGGATTCGTTCGAGGCCGCCCAGTACCGGGGGTCGCCGGCGCTGGGCAGGCTGTGGGCGATGTTCCTGGCCTTCCGGAACGTCTACCCCCGGTTGCGGGTGCTGGTGTCCGGGCGGGCGCCGGTGGGGCATCCCGCCCAGCCCATGGCGTCCCTGGACCTGGAGCTCGGCGAGCTGGACCGGGAGGCGGCCGTCGCCCTGCTGGAGGCGTGCGGGGTGGCGGACCCCGGGGTGGCGCGGGCGCTGGCCGGCCGGGTCGGGGGCCATCCGCTGAGTCTGCGGCTCGCCGCCCGGGCGGCCGCACTCGCCGGGAAGGACCCCGGGCGCACCGGCGCCCTGATCGACGACCTGCCCGAACGGCGGGACGAGTTCTTCCACCAGGTGGACCAGATGCTGGTCCAGGGAATCCTGTACGACCGGATCCTGCACCACATCACCGACGAGCGGGTGCGCCGCCTGGCCCACCCCGGGCTGGTGCTGCGGATCATCACCCCCGAGATCATCAAGGACGTCCTGGCCGCGCCGTGCGGACTGCGGGTGGGCACCCCGGAGGAGGCCCGCGCGCTCTTCGACGAGCTGGCCGGGCTCGACCTGGTCGAGCCGTACC
Organism: Streptomyces sp. NPDC050856; assembly: GCF_040653855.1. Classification (NCBI taxonomy): domain Bacteria; kingdom Bacillati; phylum Actinomycetota; class Actinomycetes; order Kitasatosporales; family Streptomycetaceae; genus Streptomyces; species Streptomyces sp. NPDC050856. The sequence continues at coordinate 127,035 of NZ_JBFAGV010000009.1, forward strand.
GTCCGGGGACCGTGCGGCACCGCAAGGACGTACGCGCGATCATGCTGCGGCTGACGGGCGGCGACCGCGGTGCCCTGACCCGTGAGGTGGAGCGCCGCGCGGTCCAGTACTACGCGGCCCGCGAGGGGGTCGAGGCCCGCGCCGAGGAGATCTACCACCGGCTGCGGCTGGAGGAGGATCCGCGCGCGGTGGAGGAGCGCTGGCTGCCGGGCGTCGAACGGTTCCTGGCCGGGGCGGAACGGGAGATGGGCCCCCGGGCGGCCGCGCTGCTCACCGCCCGGCTCGGCACCGGTGCCCAGGAGCGGGTGATGGCCGGCGCCGACCAGGAGGACTGGGAGCGGATGGCCGCCCGGGAGGTCGAGGACCTGCTGGCGCAGGGGCTCGCCGACGCCGCGCTGACCCGGCTGGCCGAGCGGCGACCGTGGACGCCGTGCAGCGCGCTGCACGCCCTGCTGGCCGAGACGCTGGACCGGCTGGGGCGCTTGGAGGAGGCGCGGCGGGTCGTGGCGGCCGCCACCGGCCCCGCCGAGCGTGCCGGGTGCGCGCACCGGCACCTGGAACTGCTGCTGCTGTCCGCCCGGCTCGCCCGGGAGGCGGGCGACCTGGCGGGCGCCGAACGGGACCTGCGCGCGGCGGAGGACCTGGCGGTACGGGCCGGGCTGGAACTGGAGGCGGTGGGCGCCCTGCTGGCCCGTGCCCGGCTGCTCCCCAGGGCGGACGCGGCCGGCCCGCCGGGCGGCGACGCCGGTACCCGGCTCGTCCGCCGGCTGCGGCTGCTGCCCGGTTCCGTCCTGGCCGACCAGCCGGTGCTGGTACGGGCGGTGGCGTCGCAGATGCACACCCGCTATCCCGGGGTGCTCGACGAGGCGCTGGACGTGGTGGGGCTGCCGGCCGGCGAGGAGGCGCCGCGGGTCCTCGGGGCGGCGATCTGCCGGGCGGTGTCGCGGGAACCGGCGCTGCTGGGCCCGGTGATGGAGGTGCTGCGCCAGGAGGCGGCGCCGGGGCGCCGGCCGGGGACGGCCCCGCCCTCCGGCATCACCGGGATCCTGCGCCTGGCGCACGCCCACGGCAGCCTCGACGCGCTCGCCCGGCGGCTGCTGGAGGTGCCCGACGACAGCGGCGAGATCGCGGCCGGGGTGGCCGAGGCCATGGGCCTGGGCTCGGGCGGTGACATGCCGGGCGGCGCCGCCGAGCACTCCGCCGCCCGGCCGCGTGCGGAAGGGAACGGCCCGTCATGAACACCTACCTCTCCCCGCAGGAGCTCCTGGAGGTCCGGGACGCCGCCCTGGACAGCGGACTTGCCGACCCCTCGGTACGGCCCCTGCTGTTCGACGGCATCCTGCCGCGTTACCGGGGGACGCTGCCGCAACTGGCCGCGCCGGGCCTCCAGGTGCACTCCGACCTGAGTGGGATGAACCGCGTGGAGCGGCTGGTGGACGGTTCGGTGCCGCTGGAGATCTGGCTGCGCAACGCGGTCGCGCAGACCACCGAGGCCGGGCCCATGGCGGTCTTCCAGCGCGCCCTGGACGAGGTCGCCCGGCGGGCCGGCGGGGAGCCGGACATACCGGCGGGGCTGCCCGTCCCGGAGACCAAGGAGCAGATCGTCCACCGCGACGACACCGTCCCGTTCGCCTTCCTGCGCGACGGCGAGCAGGCCGGGGCGGCGGTCGCCCGGCTCAAGGTCCCGCCGTACGAGGACGGCGCCCCGCTCCGGCCGAACGGCTTCCCCCACTCCGGCACCGGGTGGCTGCTGGCCCCGTCACTGCTGGTGACCAACCACCATGTGGTCAACGCCCGGACCGGTACCGGCGCCGGGCGGCCGCCGGCCGGTGACGGCGACCTGCTCCTCCAGGCCCGGCACACCCACTGCCGGTTCGGGTACGACACCGACGACGACGAGGAGGCCGCCGAGGAGGCGACGGTCGCGGATCTCCTCGCCTGGGACGCGGACCTGGACTACGCGGTCCTGCGGCTGGACGGCGAACCGGCCCGGCCGGTGCTGCGGCTCGCGCGAGGTCCCCTGGCGGTCGCGCCGGGCGACTTCGTCGCCGTCAACATCATCCAGCACCCCGGCGGGCAGCCCAAGCGGGTCGCCCTGCGCAACAACCTCGTCTACGAGGCCGACGAGCGCGACCTGCGGTACTTCACCGACACCCGCGGCGGATCGTCCGGGTCGCCGGTGCTGACCGACGACTGGGAGGTGGTCGCGCTGCACCGGGGGACGCGGCGCGTGGAGAACGTGATGTTCCAGGGGCGGGCCACGGGTTTCGTGAACGTCGGCACTCAGGTGGCGACCGTGATGCGGCATCTGGAGGCCGGCAGCCCGGAGGTCCATGCCGAGGTCCGGGCGGCGCAGGACGCCGCCCGAGGCGGAGCGAGGTGAGCGAAGTGAGCGAAGTGAGCGGTGGCAGCGGGACCGGCGGACGGGACAGGCCGTGGCGGGCACCGGTGTCCCCGGTGGCGACCGGGCCCGAGCAGGTCTTCCCGGACCCCCGGGAGGTCGCCCGGCGGGTGCGGGACTTCCTGGCACGGGAGGTCCCCGAGTCGGCGGAGGACCTCCCGGCCGAGGAGCAGCCCTCCGGCGAGATCGAACGGTTCGCCGCCCAGGAGCGCGACCGGGTGCTGTCGTCCGGCGCCGACGGTCTGGACAAGCTGGCCGAGGGGCGCGCCGACGAGATCACCGATGACGAGTCCTTCGGCATGGAGGCGATCGTCCTGCTCGAGGGGCGGCCCGCCATCCTGGTGCGGGGATGCGACTTCCCGGCGCAGGCGGGCGACTGGGCGGTGCTGGACGGCCACCGGGCGGCGATCCGCGAGTCGATCGCGCGCGTGGGCCGGGTGGAGGTGACCGGCCACCACAGCCTGGACTGGGTGGGCACCGCCTTCCTGGTCGGCACGGACGTCGTGATGACCAACCGCCATGTGGCGGTCGAGTTCACCGCGAGCGACGGTGAGGGCTGGACCGTCCAGCAGGGCATGGCGGCCCGGCTCGACATGGGTGAGGAGTTCGGGGCGCCGCCCGGTGAGGGCGGGCCGTCCTTCGAGGTCGTCGAGGTGCTGGGCGTGCACCCCGAGGTCGACATGGCGCTGCTGCGGGTCGCTGCCCGGGACGGCTCGGGCCCGCTGCCCGCGCCGCTGGCCGTGGCCGCCGACGGGCCGCCCGACCTGCCGGGGCACCCGGTGTACTGCGTCGGGTACCCGGCGTGGGACGGGCGGCGCAACGAACCGGAGTCGATGCGCCGGATCTTCATGGACGTCTACAACGTCAAGCGGCTCCAGCCCGGCACGGCCACGGAACTCGTGCCGGACGCGAACGTCATGAAGCACGACTGCTCGACCCTGGGCGGCAACAGCGGCTCACCGGTCTTCGACCTGGTCGACCACCGGGTGCTGGGCCTGCACTTCGGCGGGCGCTACGGCGTCGGCAACTACGCGGTACCGCTGTGGCAACTCGCCGACGATCCGCTGCTGGAGCGGACTGGGGTGAACTTCGTCTGAGCCGGCGCCCCACCAGGGATTCCCCGGCCGATCGGCAATACCCCGTACGAGTGGCACTGAAGCACAAGGGGCGCAATACGGGGGTCCACGCGCCCTTACACCACCCGCAGAAAGGTTCTTCCCTCGTACTCGGGGGCAGCCGATGGGTGACCATGACGACGGTCACCGTGGGGTTTCGGGTAGTCAAGTGGAGGGGGGACCAGTGTGACCAGGGTTCTTGTGGTGCACAGCGTCAGCCTGATGAGATCGGCGCTGACGGCACTGTTGAAATCGGAGGGCTCGTTCGACGTCTTCTCGGCGGGCTGGCGCACGGCGGGGCGTGACGCGGAGTCGTTACGGCCGGACGTCTGCGTGGTCGACCTGGACTGTCCCGGGGCCGGGGGGCTGCTCGACGGCGGCCGGGACGACGAGGGCGGCGGCCACCTCCACCGTGGCGGCGGGACCGGCGGCCTGCTCGCGGACCGCGCCGGCCGGGACCGGGGTGAGGGCGGGGACGGCGGGCGCGGTCCGGCCAGAAGCCTGCTGCACTCGCGTACCGCCCTGCTGGTGCTCGCCTCGGCGGGCAGGCCGGGCGCGCTGCGCAGAGCGTTCGAGGCGCGCGCGCTGGGATACGTGGACAAGGACGGGTCCCCCAACAGGTTGGTACGCGCCATCAGAAAGGTCGCCGAAGGCGAGCGGTTCGTGGACGAATCGCTCGCCTTCGGCTTTCTGGAGGCGGCGCGCATGCCGCTCACCGCGCGGGAGCTCAGCGTGCTGGCCCGGGCGGCCGAGGGGGAGTCCATAGCCGAGATAGCCAGGGGCCTGCACCTGTCCAACGGCACGGTCCGGAACTACATGTCCTCGGCGACCCGCAAGGTCGGCGCCCGCAACCGGATCGACGCGATCCGCATATCCCAGGGGGCCGGCTGGATGTGAGCCCGCGCCGGTGCGGTGCCCCTCACCCCGCACCGGGCCGCCACAGGCCCACCAGATCACGGTAGAGAGCGGAGCGGCCGAGCAGTTCCCCGTGCGTGCCGCAGTCCGCCCGCTCGCCGTCCAGGACCAGCACCCGATCGGCCCGCAGCGCCGACGAGACGCGGTGCGCGACCACCACGAGCGTGCCCGGCCGTGCCGCCAGGGCGCGTTCGGCCCGCTCCTCCGCCTCCGGGTCCAGATGGCAGGTGGCCTCGTCCAGCAGCAGCAGCGGGGCGGGTGACAGATAGGCCCGCCCCAGCGCCAGCAACTGCCGCTCCCCGTTGGACAGTTCCCCGGGCCCCGTCATGGCGTCGAGGCCGCCGAGCCGCCGCACCAGGGGCCGCAGCCCCAGCGCCCGCGTCATCCGCTCCACTCGCTCGGGCGGGGCGTCGGGGCACAGGTAGAGCAGGTTCTCGCGGACGGTACCGGTGAACACGTAGGCCTGTTGCGGCAGCAGGGCCCGCGGCGGCGGCTCCTGGCGGCCGTGGTCCCGCGCGGGGACGCCCCAGAGCGCCACGGTGCCCCGGGTGGGCGTCAGCAGCCCGGCGAGCAGCGCGGTGAGCGTGGACTTGCCGATGCCGCTGGGGCCCACCACGGCGAGGTGCTCCCCGGGCGCCACCACCAGGTCGAGTCCGTCCAGCACCGGACGGGCGCCGCAGCCGTAGGCGAAGGAGACGCCCCGCAGTTCCGCGGCGGGCGGGCCGCCCCCAACACCGGGATCCTTCCCGGGGGCGCCGGCCGGGCGACGGCCCGGCGGCGGGGCCGGCGTCCCGGCGGGGAACCGGTCGAGGACCACGAGCAGCCGCGTGCCCGCCGCGCCGAGTGCGGTCATCAGGGCGTGCAGCGCCGGCAGCAGCGCCTGTACGAGGTAGGTCAGCGCGCCGAGCAGCGCGCCCGCGGAGAGCCCGCCCCGCAGCAGCCACGGTGCGGCCACCAGGAGGGCGACCACCGGCAGCCGCCCGGCGGCGCCCAGGGCGAGCGTGCGGACCGCCGCCCACCGCGCCAGGCAGCGCGTCAGCCGGGCCTCCGCGTCGATGAGCCGGTCCAGCGCCTCGGCGGTCCGCCGCTCACCGCCGCACGCCACCACGTCGCGCAGTCCGGCACCGACGGCTCCCACCCGCGCGGCGAGGGCCTCGTCGGCGTCGAGGAACGCGCGTTGCGCGGCGGCCATCGGCACCAGCGTGGCCAGGAACACCACCAGCCCCAGCAGCAGTGGCGGCAGGACCACCAGCAGGAGCGCGGGAGCCAGCGAGGCCATGCCGAGCAGGGCTCCCAGGGCGGTGAAGACGAAGGACCTGACCGTCAGGACGAGCCCGGCGAAGCTGTCCCTGGCGATCTCGGTCTGGTGGGTGAGCCGGGAGACCGCCGTGCCGTCGGCGCGCGCGGGGTCGGCCACCGCCGTGGCGAGTGCCTGGGACACGGCGCGGCGGACGAGCCCGTCGCGCAGCGGCTCCACCAGGCCGGCCAGGCCGGTGAAGACCCCGCGCACGGCCAGGCCGCCCAGGACGGTCGCGGCGCCGGTCATGGCCAGCCACAGCAGGCCCACGTCGGTGCGGCCGGCCAGGAAACCGTCGTCCAGGGCCCGCGCGACGCCGTAGCCGCCGGCGAAGGTCTGCGCGGACTCCAGCACGGACCAGCCGGCCAGGGCGAGCAGGGCACGCTTCCTGCGCAGCAGGAAGCGCCGCCCCTGGGGCAGCACCCGGCGCAGTGCCCCTCGTTCGTACGCCGTCCCGGCGGCCGTCACGGGCGGCCCGGCCGGTCGGCCGCGCCCGGCACGGCGGGCCCGGCGGGCCCGGCGGGCACGGACGGCGGGGCGGTCCCCGGGGCCGCGGGCGGCGCGGCGGCGAAGACCGCCCGGTAGGCGGGGTCCCGCCACAGGGCCCGGTGCGCGCCGACCGCGCGTACCCGCCCGGCGTCCAGCCAGATCACCAGGTCGGCGCGGGCGGCGGACGACAGGCGGTGGGCGACGACCAGCCGGGTGCCCGCCCGCACGTCGGCGGCCAGCGCCCGCTCCACCTCCCGTTCGGTCACGGTGTCGAGGCTGGAGGTGGCGTCGTCCAGGATCAGCAGCCGCCCCACGTGGGCGAAGGCCCGGGCCAGACCGAGGCGTTGCAGTTCGCCGCCGGACAGCGGAGCGTCGTCGAGCGGGGTGTCGTACCCCCGGGGCAGCCGCTGGACGAAGTCGTCCGCGCCCGCCGCCCGGGCGGCGTGGCGGAGCGCGCCGGCCGCCGGCCGTTCACCGCCGAAGGCGATCGCGTCCGCGACCGTCGCCCCGAACAGGGCGGGCCGTGCGAAGGCGTACCCGATCTCGCGCCGCAACTCCCCGGGGCCGACGGCGTCCAGGGGCACCCCGTCGAGCAGCACGCGGCCCTCGTCGGGGCCGGTGAGCCGCCCGGCGACGGCGGCCAGGAGGGACTTGCCCGCCCCCGACCGGCCGACCACGGCCGCGGTGGCCCCGCCGGGAACCCGCAGGTCGACGCCGCGCAGCCGGGCCGCCCCGTCCCGTACGACGGTGACACCGCGCAGTTCCAGGGTGCCGGGGCCGCCGGCGGGCAGGGAGGCCCACCGGCCGCCGCGGCCGGACGCCCGGGGGCCGTCGGCGGGCGGGCCGGGCGCCGGCGCGGAGAGCGGCGGCAGGGTGTGCAGCTCGCCGGTGCGGCGGGCGGCGGTACGGCCGCGGACCAGCGCCCCCAGGGTCGCGGCGACCGCGCCCACGCCGGCGGCGAGCGCGGCGTACCGGGAGGCAGCCAGCAGCTCGCCCACGCCGATGGCCCCGGCCGCGAGCCGGACACCTCCGACGGCGAGGACGACGCACACCAGCAGCGGCATCAGGACACCGCTGCGGGCCACGGCCCGGCCGTAGACCAGCCACATCCGGCGTCCCTCGGCGGACAGCTCGGGCAACTGGGCCAGGATGCGCCGCTGTTCGCGCGCGGCGGTGCCGGCGGCGGCGATGGTCCGCGCCCCGGCCAGCGCCTCGACCAGCCGGTCGGCCATGCGCCCCTGCACCCGCTGGTAGCGGGAGACGGTGTCGGAGGAGCCCCGGGCGAAGGCGCGGAGCAGCAGCACCAGCAGCGGCACTCCGGCCAGGAACGCCGCGGCCGTCCACAGGTCGATGAGCAGCAGGGCGATCAGCCCGCCCAGCGGTGGCAGCAGCGTGGCCACCGTTCCGGCGGCGGCCGCGGGCACGGTGCCCGCGTCGGTGGCGTTGGCGGTCAGCCGGGTCGCCAGGTCGCCGGGGGCGAACCGGGCCGCCCGGTGCGGGGCGGCGGCGAGCAGCCGGGCCGTGCCGCGCCGGCGCAGCCAGGCGGTGGAGCGGGCGTTGACGGTGCCGGTGAGCAGGGCGACGACCGCGTCGAGGAGGACCTCCGCCGCGATCACCGCGGCACACAGGGCGGTCCAGCGGGCCGCGTCGGCGGAGCGGTCGAGCAGCAGGTCGAGGGTGCGGCCGAGGACGGCCGGCTCGGCGAGGGCGGCGGCGGCCGAGGCCACGGAACAGACGGCGATCGCCGCGGTGCGGCCCGCGCTGTGCCGCGCGGCGGCCAGCAGCAGCCGGTCGGCGGCGGCGTCCCGGACGGTGGACGGGGCGGGGCCGGGGGCCGCGGCGGCGGCCGGGCCGGTGGTGGTAGCGGCCGGGCCGGTGGTGGTGGCGGCCGGGCCGGTGGTGGTGGCGGCCGGGCCGGTGGTGGCACGGTCGTGGGCACGGGCGCCCGGGCCGGTCGGGTCCGCCGGGTCGGCGGGGGGCGGCGGGGAGGTCATCTCGGCGGGTGTCCTCCTCGGGCGAGGTCGGTGCGGTGGCACGGGTGGTCCCGGGCGGCTCACGCCGCCCGGGACCGGTTGACCGTTCAGTCGCGCGGCAGTCGGCACCGCGCGGCGGGAAGGGTCAGTTACAGGTGGTGACGCTCAGGCTGCTGTCACCGCAGAGGAGCAGGCTGGCGCGGCTGCCGGTGGCGACGTCGCCCGCGGCCTCTTCCTTCGGGATGTCCATGGACTGCAGGTCGAGAAGCGTCATGATGATTTCCTTTCCTTCAGGGGGACGGTGTGCATGGTCGCGGCCCCTGGATGGGGCCGGCTCGTGGGCCGCCTCAGCGGCGGGAGGAACGGCAGGTGCGCGTCCGCGCCGGGCGCGGCACTGCCGAGGGCGAGCAGGCAGCCGGAGGTCCCCGTGGCGAGGTCCATCGACAGCCGCATCATCTGCTCACCGGGGAAGGCCAGATGGCCCTGGTACGGCACGGCGTGCCGGGCGAGGGCGTCGATCTGGCGCCGTACGTCGAAGGGCCCGGTGCCCGGGCCGGGCGTGGTGGTACGGCTGAGGTACAGCACCATGCCGGCGGCGCCGCGGAACAGTCCGGGCTGCGCGTAGAAGGTGGCCTGGGCGGCCCGGACGATCTCGCGCCTGGCCCGCTCGAAGGCGTCGTCGTCGCGGTGGGCGAGGTAGTCGTCCAGCACCATGCCGATGCCCACGCTCCCGGCGCCGAGGTACGGCATGGTCCGCCAGCCCTCGTCGACCTGGAGCGTGCCGCCCGCACTGGTCACGCAGTGGTCCAGGTCGCGGCGCAGCGCCTCGGCCGCGAGGTCCAGCAGGGCGGGGTCGCCGTGGCTCTCGTACAGGCGTATGAAGAGCAGGGCGGCGCCGGACGAGCCGTGCAGCAGGCCGGCCCGGGTGATGCCGGGCGCGGCGCGGGCGACCAGGTCGGCGCAGCGCAGGGCCGCGTCGCGCAGGGCGCCCTCACCCGTGGAGGCGGCGAGCGAGTCCAGGGCCAGACCGACGCCGGCGAGCCCGCTGTGCAGGTCGGGGGCGATGTCCTCCCAGGGGCGGCGCAGCGTCAGCTCGGCCAGTTCCAGGGCGCGTGCGGGGTGTCCGAGCCGCTCCAGGGTCCAGGCGATGCCGGCCAGGCCGTCGTAGAAGCCCAGGGGCGTGCCGGACTCGGGCTCCTTGGTGTGCCGCAGCAGCCATTCCTCGGCGTCCGGACTCGGCGGGGCGCCGGTCCCGGCGAGGGCGTACAGGACTCCGGCGGTGCCGTAGCCGAACGTCAGACCGCCGCCGGGGGTGGCGAACTGGGCGATGTCGCCGGGGAAGCAGCGGTCCTCGCGCTCCGGGGTGGCGGAGGCGAGCACGGCGCCCGCCATGGAGTCCCGGCTGCGGGGCCAGTCGGCGGGCCGGACCGGCAGGTACGGCCCCCGGCCGGGTCCGTGCTCCGGTCCGGCCGGCCCTCCGGTGATCTCCTCGACCGCCTCGTCCAGGAACGCGCGCGGCACCGGGAACTGCTCGGCCGCGATGTCGGCGAGATGCCGGGCCTTACCGCGATCCAGGGCGAACAGGCTGGTCAGCGGCAGGAAAAGGGCCAGGCGCAGGCAGGCCAGGGCGTACCGGTCGACGGCGAAGCCCCGCAGGTGGGCCGGGGCGACGAAGGCCGGGTTGGCGACGGTCTGGCGGCGGCCCTCGTCGATGTGGGCGGCGGCCTCGAAGTCCAGCAGCACCACGGACGACTCGTCCTCGGACACCATGATGTTGAACAGGTGCAGGTCGTTGAACACCACTCCGCGGGCGTGCACCGCGTCGACGGCCTCCTCCACCAGGCCGTGTGTCCGCAGGGCCCAGTCGGTGTACTCGGCCAGCCTCTCCGGGGTCGGGTCCGCCTCGATGAGCGGGTGCCTGCGGGCGAAGAAGCTGTTGAGCGGCTTGCCCTCGATGAACTGCATGGCGAGGAAGTGGTGCTCGCCCAGGGTGAAGGCGGAGCGGACCTCGGGCGTGCAGGGCAGTCCGGCCAGCCGTTCCAGGGCGGCCTGTTCGCGCCGCAGGCGCTCCACGGCGTCGGCGCCGTCCGCGGCCAGACCGGCGTGCGGCCGGCCCTCCTTGAGGACGACCTTCTCGCCGGTGCGGCGGTCGTGGCCGACGTACACGCCTCCGCCGTTGGAGAAGTGCAGGGCGCGCTCGATGGTGTACGGGATGTCGGCCAGGGTCACGGCGGCCCGGGCGTGCAGGTGGGGCTTGAGGAAGGCGGGCGCCTCCAGCCAGGCGGGGATCTGGAAGACCGGTCCCCGCAGGTCGGGTACGAGCCGCCCCTCGGCGTCCTCGACGGCCGGGCACAGCTCGCCGTCCTCGCCGTAGCAGTGGCGGCGGGTGAAGCTGCCGTAGCGGACGTACACCGGCCCCTCGCCCCAGCGCAGGTCGCTGAGGATGTACGGACCGCTCTCGCCGGCCAGCAGCGCCGCCAGGTCGTCGGCGATCCGGTGGCACCGTGCGTCGTCGGCGGGATACACGGTGATGAACTTGCCGCTGGCGGCACGGTCGGCGTACTTGGCGTTGCGGTTGTGCAGCAGGTACCGGCTGGGCACGAACTTGAAGGCGATGGAACGGGTGAGGCAGTACTCCGCGACCTTCGCCAGGATCCGTTCGGCGTTCTCCAGGCGGGCCGAGACATGGATCTTCCATCCCTGGGCGGGCAGCGTGTGGTCGATCGGCCGCAGGGCCAGCCAGTCCCCACTGCGGTGGCGCTGCCATCCGGCGGGCACCGGGGCGAGCGCGGCGTCGTACAGCACTCCCCCGCGTCCGGTGCCGTCGGCGGACACCCGGTGCGGCGCGTCGTAGAAGTGACGGTCCGCGTCGCAGAAGGCGGCGTAGCCTTTGATCACACCTGCTCCCTCGGTCGGCGACAGACACGACGGTGTCACCGGGGGGCCCGCCGCCGACAGTCACAGGAGTCAGCAATCGGCTGTGCGGAACGCACGAGTAACGTCGCCGCGTCCGCGTCGGGTCACTCCGCCGAGCGTCCTTCGCGGGCGGCGAGGGTGAAGGAGTGGCCGGCCGGGTCGGCGTAGGTGCGGATGTCGCGCGGACCGGAGTTGTCCCTGGTCTCCACCGGTCGGGCACCCAGGGATACGGCCTCCCGCTCCGCCTCGTCCATGTCGTCCTGGGCCACCAGGATGAGCACATGGGCCTGCTGCGAGTCGTCGGGGCGCGGCCAACTGGGCGGCGCGTAGCCGTGGTCGCGGCGGATCGCCAGGCACACGCCGTTCTGGCCGACGACTTCGATGAAGTCGGGGTCGGTTCCGCGTCGCGCCCGGGCGTCCAGCAGTTTGGCGTAGAAGTCCGCCAGGTCTTCGGGTTCGGCGCTGTCGAGTACGAGGACGCTGGTCTTCGGCACAGTCATGGACTCCTTGTTCCCGCCGCCGGGCGGCCCATCCCCGCGCACCGGACCGCCCGGCGGCGCGGCGGCGGCGCGTCCGGGTCCCCCGGGGCGGTGGCGCCGGCCGGGGCCGGTGGGGCACGGCTCCGCCCCCGGCCGGGTCACCCGATTGCCCTCCTCACGCGCCGAGCGGCGAGCCGGGGCCGTTGACTGGGAGGCGGACGACCCCGCCGCCGGCGGGCGCGCGAGAAACGAGTCGACGTGAACGAGCGAACGGTCCGGCACCCGGTACCGCCACGGGCCGCCGCGGTGGCGGCGGTGGCGATGTTCCTGGTGGCCCTCTCCCCGGCACGGGCCGGGGCGCACCCGCCCGCGCACCGGGCGGGGCCCGGCGCCACACACGTGCTGGAGTGCGTCTGGAGCGTCGACACGGTCCAGGAGACCGGGACCGCCACCTGCCTCAACAGCGGGGACAGGGCGGGCCGGTTCCGGGCCCAGGTGCTGTGCGACGGCGGACTGAACGGGTGGTCCCCCTGGGTGGAGGTGGAGCCCGGTGCCACGCGCGGCGCGGTGGCGCGGTGCGCCCCGGGCCCCGGTGGCCCCGTGGCGGTGGCGATCGAACACCGTCCGGCCTGACCCGGCGTCACCCGCGGGCGCTCCCGGTACGGCCACCACGTGTGCCACCGGCACGGCCGCGCGGACCGGCACGCCCGTCCGGGACTCCCGGAGGTCTCCGGCGACCTCCGGCGACGGGGCACGCTGCCGCGCCGCGCGCGCGTCCGGGCCGTGGGGTCGCCGGCTGGCGTGCGGCCCCCCCGCCGGACCCGGCGCGCCGGGGCGGCGGCGCCTACCCTGGAGGTCCGGGGGGACCGGTGGCGGCACGCAGCGGCCGGAGGCGCGCCATGGCTCGCGGTCATCGTTTCCACCTCGACCAGGACGGGCATTCCGTCTCGGTCGAGCTCACCGGGCCGTCCGGTCCGGTGGAGGTGCTGGTGGACGGCAAGGTGGTCGCCCTGTGCCCGGGCCGGCGGCGCGGGGTCGCCGTGCTCGCCGCCGAGCTGCCCGGTGACCCGCCCCGGCCCATCACCGTCCGGGTGGGGGACCTGGGCGAGGTGCCCTTCTGCGTCCTGGAGACCTCCGGGGAGCGGTACTTGATGCCGCGGGTACCGCTGGTCCCGCACAGTGGGCCGCCGGGACGGGCGGCGCCACGACCGCTGCGGCGGCTGCGGGCCTGGTTGCGCCGGAGGCTCCGGCGCGCCGCACGGCGGTGACCGGCGCCACAAGCCATTGTTAGCGCTAACAAAACACTGCGGTCCACGCTCGGTCGAGCCCTCGCGCGTGTGAGCGGACGGCTGGCCCACCCACCCCCTCACCGCCGGAATGCGATGCGCAACGGTGATCTCACCAGCCCTTGACCCCCGTCCTGTTAGCGTTAACACTCTTGTCACGCCAGACGGAGAAGCAGTCTGGGCCGGGACAGGGACGTCGCGGCGGATCACTGGAGGAAATGTGCGGAAGGGTTCGGCGGGCCTCGCTGCGGCGGCTCTCACACTGACGCTGGCGGCCTGCGGCCAGAGCGCCAACGGCGTCGGTCCCCACGCGGACAAGAAGGACGACCGGGGTGGTCTCGTGGGCATCGCGATGCCCACCAAGTCCTCGGAACGCTGGATCAACGACGGTGCCAACATGGCCGAGCAGTTCCGGGCGAAGGGCTACCGGACGGATCTGCAGTACGGCGACAACGTCGTGGAGAACCAGATCTCGCAGATCGAGAACATGATCACCAAGGGCGCCCGGCTGCTGGTGGTGGCCGCGATCGACGGCTCCTCGCTCACCGACGTCCTGCGGAAGGCCGCCGACGCGGGCGTCGAGGTCATCTCCTACGACCGGCTGATCCGCGGCACCGGGAACGTCGACTACTACGCGACCTTCGACAACTTCAAGGTCGGTGTCCTCCAGGGCAGGTACATCGCCGACCGGCTCGGCCTCAGCAACGCCAAGGGGCCCTTCAACATCGAACTGTTCGCCGGCTCCCCGGACGACAACAACGCCACCTTCTTCTTCCAGGGCGCGATGAGCGTCCTCAAGCCGCACATCGACGCCGGGAAGCTGGTCGTCCGCAGCGGGCAGACCGCCTTCAGCCAGGTGGCGACCCTGCGCTGGGACGGCGGTGTCGCGCAGTCCCGGATGGACAACCTGCTCAGCAAGGCGTACACGTCCGCCCGCGTCGACGCGGTGCTCTCGCCCTACGACGGCATCTCCATCGGCATCCTGTCGTCCCTCAAGGGCGTCGGGTACGGCGGGGCCGGAAAGCCGCTGCCGGTGGTGACCGGCCAGGACGCCGAGCTCGCCTCGGTGAAGTCCATCATCGCCGGCGAGCAGACCCAGACCGTGTACAAGGACACCCGCGCACTGGCCAAGGTGGCCGTGCAGATGGGTGACGCCGTGCTCACCGGCGGCGAGCCCGCCGTGAACGACACCGAGCAGTACGACAACGGCGTCAAGGTCGTCCCCGCCCATCTGCTGCAACCGGTCAGCGTGGACAAGGGCAACTACCGCAAGGTGCTGGTCGAGTCGGGCCAGTACACCGCGGACCAGCTCTCCTAGCCACGATCCGGCCCGTGCCGGGCCGCGAAGCCGGTGGCGGGCGTACGGGCGGCCGTGCCACGACCGGCGCCGCCCCGCACCCGCCACCCCGAGTCGAACGGATGCACCACCATGGCCGGACCCGTCCTCGAGATGCGTTCGATCAGCAAGTCCTTCCCCGGCGTCAGAGCGCTCAGCGACGTCAACCTGCGCGTGGCCCCCGGGGAGGTCCACGCCATCTGCGGCGAGAACGGCGCCGGCAAGTCCACCCTGATGAAGGTGCTCAGCGGAGTGCACCCGCACGGTTCCTACGAGGGCGAGATCCTCTTCGAGGGCGAGAGCTGCGCCTTCAAGGACATCCGCGCCAGCGAGCGGCGCGGCATCGTGATCATTCACCAGGAACTCGCCCTGATCCCCTACCTGTCCATCGCGGAGAACATCTTCCTGGGCAACGAGCACGCCTCGCACGGCATCATCGGATGGCAGCGGACCCTCACCCACGCCAAGGAGCTCCTCGCCCGCGTCGGCCTCCACGAGAACCCGCAGACCCGGGTCGCCGACATCGGTGTGGGCAAGCAGCAACTCGTCGAGATCGCCAAGGCCCTCGCCAAGGACGTCCGGCTGCTGATCCTGGACGAGCCGACGGCCGCGCTGAACGACGAGGACAGCCGCAAGCTGCTCGACCTCATCCTGGAGCTCAGGGACCAGGGCATCGCCTGCATCATCATCTCGCACAAGCTGAACGAGATCGCCCGGGTCGCCGACGCCGTCACCATCCTGCGCGACGGCCGGACCATCGAGACGATCCCGGTCGGCGCCGGCGGGATCTCCGAGGACCGCATCATCCGGGGAATGGTCGGGCGCGACCTGGAGCACCGGTACCCCGAGCGCACGCCCGACATCGGCGACGTCGCCTTCGCCGTGGAGGACTGGACCGTCCTCCACCCGATCGACCTGCACCGCAAGGTGGTCGACGGGGTGTCCGTCCAGGTGCGGCGGGGCGAGATCGTGGGCATCGCGGGCCTGATGGGCGCCGGCCGCACCGAACTCGCGATGAGCGTCTTCGGCCGCTCCTACGGCCGCCGCACCGGCGGCCGGGTGCTGCTGCACGGCGAGGAGATCAGCACCCGCACGGTGCCGGAGGCCATCGGCCACGGCATCGCGTACGTCACCGAGGACCGCAAGCACCTGGGACTCAACCTGATGGACGGCATCAGCCGCAACATCTCGCTGAGCGCCCTGGGCAAGGTCTCCCGGCGCGGCTGGGTCAGCGAGCACGAGGAGACGAAGGTCGCGGAGCGCTTCCGCCGCGCGATGAACATCAAGGCGCCCTCGGTGTTCGCGCAGACCGGCAAGTTGAGCGGCGGCAACCAGCAGAAGGTCGTCCTCAGCAAGTGGATCTTCTCGGAGCCCGAGGTGCTGATCCTCGACGAACCCACCCGGGGCATCGACATCGGCGCCAAGGCCGAAATCTACACGGTCATCGCCGATCTGGCCGCCCAGGGCAAGGCCGTCCTGGTCATCTCCTCGGAGCTGCCGGAGCTGCTCGGCATGTGCGACCGGATCTACACCATGGCCGAAGGCCGGATCACCGGCGAGGTGGACCGCGCCGACGCCACCCAGGAAAACCTCATGCGCCTCATGACCGTGAGCGCGGCAACCCCGAACGAGCAGGTGTAAGGCATGGCTCAGGTGAACATCAAGGACATCCCGGCGTCCGCCCCGGACCCCGGGCCCGCCGGACCCACCGGCGGGGGCGGCGCCGGCGCGCTGCTGCTCCGCACCCTGCGGGGCAACCTCCGGCAGTACGGCATGCTGGTCGCGCTGGCGCTGATCGTGCTGCTCTTCCAGGTCTGGACCGACGGCACGCTGCTCAAGCCGCTGAACGTCACCAACCTGATCCAGCAGAACGGCTACATCCTCATTCTGGCCATCGGCATGATGATCGTCATCATCGCCGGGCACATCGACCTGTCGGTCGGCTCACTGGCCGCCTTCGTCGGCGCCGCCTCCGCCGTGATGATGGTCAAGCACGACGTGCCGTGGCCGGTGGCCCTGGTGCTGGCGCTGCTGATCGGCGCGGTGGCCGGCGCCTGGCAGGGCTTCTGGATCGCCTACGTCGGCATCCCCTCGTTCATCGTCACCCTGGCGGGCATGCTGCTGTTCCGCGGCGGCACCCAGATCCTGCTCCAGGGCCAGTCGGTGGCCCCCTTCCCCCAGGGCTTCCGCCAGATCAGCAGTGGCTTCCTGCCCGAGGCCGGGCCGTACACCGACTACCACAACCTGACGCTGCTGCTGGGTCTGTGCGTGCTGGCCGTGGCCGTCCTCCAGGAGGTCCGCGGCCGGCGCCGGGCCGCTTCGTACGGGCTGGAACTGCTGCCGCTGGGCTTCTTCCTGGCGAAGCTGGCCGCCATCACGGCCGCCGTCGTGGCGTTCACCATGCTGCTGGCCAGCTACCACGGCTTCCCGATCGTGCTGCTGATCCTGGGTGTCCTGCTCGTCGCCTTCGGCTATGTGATGCGCAACTCCGTCCTCGGCCGCCACACCTACGCCATCGGCGGCAACGAGGCCGCCGCCAGGCTGTCCGGGGTGAAGAGCAAGCGGATCGTCTTCCTGGCCTTCGTCAACATGGGCGTGCTGGCCGCGCTGGCGGGTCTGGTCTTCGCGGCGCGGCTCAACGCCGGTACCCCTCAGGCCGGTATCAACTTCGAACTGGAGGCGATCGCGGCGGCCTTCATCGGCGGTGCCTCGGCCTCCGGAGGCGTCGGCACCGTACTCGGCGCGATCATCGGCGGCCTGGTGCTCGGAGTGCTGAACAACGGCATGTCGCTGGTCGGCATCGGCACCGACTACCAGCAGGTCATCAAGGGGCTGGTGCTGCTGGCGGCCGTCGGCTTCGACGTCTACAACAAGCGCCGGGCCGGCTCCTGACCCCTGCGCACACCGAAACGCTCCGTCCGGTCGCGCGACCGGGCGGAGCGTTTCGGTGTGCCTCGGCCGGCGCCCGGCCGCGGCGGCTCAGTGCTGGTGGAAGGTGGCGTCCTGCCGGGCGAGCGCGGTGTCGGCCCGCTGGACGTGGAGCAGGAAGCCGGCGTGCCGGAGGTACTGGCCCGGGGAGGCGTACGCCTCGTAGGAGACACCGGCCGGGTCGGCGAGGCCGGGCCGCTGGTGGAAGCTGGCGCTCTCCCGGAAGGCCGCGGTGCCGTCGTTCCGCTCGACCCGGACCTCGCCGTTCCTGCCGCGGAGGTAGTGACCGGGGAAGTTGGCCGACTCCAGGGAGACGGTCCCGCCGCCGGCGAGCCCGGTGACGGTGCGGAACTGCGAGTCGGCGAGGTTGTCGACGTCCGCCTCCAGCCGGGCGCGGAACTCCCGGTGCCGGACGTAGTGGTCGGGGAAGTTGTGGGAGGCCAGCCGCCCGGGCGTGGCGCCGTCGGCGACCGGGATGCCGAAGTCGGGGGTGCCGTCGGCCCTCCAGTGGAGTTTCTGCACCCGGGTGCGGCGGTTGGGGTCGTTCAGCGGGTCACCGGTGATGTCCTTGTAGCCGCGGTCGTGGTAGACGAGGATGTCGCTCCCGCCGTCCTCCGAGGTGGTGAAGGAGTTGTGGCCCGGGCCGTACTGGCCGGTGGCGGTGTTGCTGGTGAAGACCGGGGTGGGGCTCTTCTTCCAGGCGGCGGGGTCGAGCAGGTTCCCGGTGGCGGAGGCGGTGAGCAGACCGAGGCAGTAGTTGCTGTCGGTCGCGGACGCCGAGTAGCTCATGAACACCTTGCCGCCGCGCTGGATCACGGCCGGTCCCTCGTTGACCTTGAAGCCGACCGTCTCCCACGGGTACGTGGGCACGGTGAGGCGGACCGGGGTGCCGCTGATGGTCCAGGGGTTGGCGAGTCTGGCGATGTAGACGTTGGAGTTGGTGTCGATCGCCGGGTCCTTCTGCGCCCAGCTGAGGTAGCGGACCCCCCTCACCACGAAGGTGGTCGCGTCCAGGGCGAAACTGTCCATCGGGGTGGCGATGCGGCCCTTCTCGGTCCAGGCGCCGGTCAGCGGGTCGGCGGCGGAGCTCTCCAGGGCGTACATCCGGATCTTCCAGATGTCGTCGGTCCGTCCGGCGGCGAAGTAGACGTACCACTTGCCGTCGATGAAGTGGATCTCGGGTGCCCAGATGTGCGCGCCCATCTCGCCGGTGGCGTGCCTGGTCCATATCACCTTCTCGGGGGCGGTGGACAGGCCCTGGATGGTGGTCGCCCGGCGCAGGACGATGCGGTCGTACTCGGGGACGGTCGCGGTGAAGTAGTAGTAGCCGTCGGTGTGTTTGACGATGTGCGGGTCGGCACGCCGGTTCACCAGGGGGTTGGTGTAGGTGACGGCGGGCGACGCGGTGGGCGCGGCCGACGCCGCCCCGGCCGGCGCGGGCAGCAGCACGGCGGCCGCCAGGGCGGTTCCGGCGATCAGGGCGCCGGGGAGCTGACGTGTTCTCATCGCGGTTTCCTTCTCCTGTGTGGTGGGGGCCGGAGGGGTCAGCCGGTCTTGATCCGCCACTGCTGGCAGGTGTTGTCCAGCCAGGTCCACTGGCGTACGTCGGCCCCGTCCGCGGTGGAGCAGCCGGCGACGTCCAGGGCCTTGCCACTGTTGGCGTTGACCAGCCGCACCCATCCGCCGGTGGCGCTGACCACCGTCCGGAAGCGCTGGCAGGTGTTGTCCAGCCAGGTCCACTGGCGTACGTCGGCCCCGTCCGCGGTGGAGCAGCCGGCGACGTCCAGGGCCTTGCCACTGGCGACGTTGACCAGCCTGCTGGTGTCGTCGGCCAGGTCCTCGAAGCGCCATTTCTGGGCGGCGGCGCCGTTGCAGGTCCACTGGCGGACGTTCGCCCCGTCGGCCGGGGAGGCGTTCTCCAGGTCCAGGCACTTGCCGGTGGCGCGGTTCACCAGGGTGTAGGAGGTGGGGGTGGCCGCCGTCTCGCCGGAGGGGCCGGGCCGGGAGGCGCCCAGCGCCACGGGGGTGCCGAAATGCGGTGTGCCGTCCGCGTTCCAGGTGAACTTCTGGGCGCGGGTGGTACGGCCGTTGTCGCAGCCTTCGGCCGCGCGGTCGTTGGCGTGGTAGACGATCCAGCTCTCGGTGCCGTCGGGCGAGGTGAAGAAGCCGTTGTGGCCCGGTCCGTAGACGCCGGCGGCGTCGTCGCGCTGGAAGACCGGGGTGGCCTTCTTGGTCCAGGACGCGGCGTTCAGCGGGTCGGGGCCGGTCAGCTCCAGCTGGCCGAGCTTGTAGTCGGGGGTGTTGCAGAAGCTGGCCGAGTACACGACGAAGGTCCTGCCGTTCCGGTACAGCGGCTCGGGGCCTTCGTTGACGGTCCCGCCCTGCCGCTCCCAGGCGTGCGTGGGCGTGGAGATGGTGCGCAGGGAACCGCTGACCGTGTAGGGGTTGCTCATCGGCGCGATGACCAGGTTCTGGGTGCCGTTGCCCGTCGCGCTGCCGAGCAGGTACAGCTTCCCGCCGGCCCGCAGCACACTGCCGTCGATCAGCCAGGCGTCGTGGGCGGGGTCGTACAGCCGGTTCTTGTAGCGGTACGGGCCCATCGGGTCGGCCCCGGTGCTCTCCAGCACGTGCAGGCGCTGCGTCCTGTTGTAGTCGGTGATGCCCTCCCCGGCGGTGTAGTAGAGGTACCAGCGGCCGTCGAGGAAGTGGATCTCGGGGGCCCAGATGTTGCAGCAGCGGGAGGGCGTGCTGTCCGACCACACCTGCACGCTGGGCGCGGTGGCGAGACCGGCGAGGGTGGGCGACTTGCGCATGGTGATCTCGGAGGACCACGAGGTGGTCACCAGGTAGTAGTTGCCGTCGTGGTACTCCAGCCAGGGATCGGCGCCCTTCTGTGCCTTCACCGGGTTGGTGTAGGCGGCACCGGCGGCCGCCGCGGCCGGCCCGCCGACGGCGGTGCAGAACAGGGAGAGGACGACGGCGATCGTGAGGGCGATCCAAGTACGGGGGTGAGTGCGGCTCACATCTGTCCCTCGGGGTGATGGCGCGCGGGCGGCGCCGTGGACGGTCGGCTCGCGCGAGGCACGCCCCGCGCGTCGGGCGCCCCGCCGGGTGGGTACCCGGCGGGGCGGGGCCCCCGGGTGGGGGGCGGGGACGTGCCGCCGGGCGGGACGGTGACCGGCGCCCGGCCGCAGCCCCGTCGCCGCCCCAGCGCCCGTTCATCTCACAGGCCCTGTGCCACGCGGTGGTACGCCTGGTTCCAGCGCAGCTCCTGGGCGAACCGGCGGATCGTGGTGTCCTCGTCGATCAGCAGGAGTTCCGTTCCCAGCATGTCCGCGAGGTCACCGAGCTCCTCGGCGCCGACGGCGCTCGACAGGACGGTGTGGTGCGGGGCGCCGGCGGTCAGCCAGGCCTCGGTGGAGGTACGGAGGTCGGGGCGGGGCCGCCACACCGCCCGGGCCACCGGCAGGTTCGGCAGCGGTTCGACCGGCTCCACCAGGTCGACCTCGTTGGCGACCAGCCGGAAGCGGTCCCCCATGTCGGCCAGTCCGACCACCACCGCCGGGCCGGTGTGCGCGTCGAAGACGAGCCGTACCGGGTCCTCGCGTCCGCCGATGCCCAGGGGGTGGATCTCGCAGGACGGCACCCCGGCCGAGATGCTCGGGCACACCTCCAGCATGTGCGCGCCCAGGATCAGCTCCCGCCCGGGCTCCAGGTGGTAGGTGTAGTCCTCCATGAAGGACGTGCCGCCGGGCAGGCCGGCGGCCATCACCTTGAGGGTGCGCAGCAGGACCGAGGTCTTCCAGTCGCCCTCGCCGCCGAAGCCGTAGCCGTCGGCCATCAGGCGCTGCACCGCGAGCCCCGGGAGCTGGCGCAGCCCGCCCAGGTCCTCGAAGTTCGTGGTGAACGCCCGGAATCCGCCGTCGGTGAGGAAGCGGCGCATCCCGAGCTCGATCCGGGCGGCGTAGCGCAGCGAGTCGTGGCGGTCCTTGCCGCCGCGCAGTTCGGGGGCGACCCGGTAGGTCTCCTCGTACTCCTCCACCAGTGCGGTGATGTCGGCGTCGGCGACCGCGTCGACGGCCGCGACCAGGTCGTTGACCCCGTAGGTGTTGACGGACACACCGAAGCGGAGCTGGGCCTCGACCTTGTCCCCCTCGGTGACGGCGACGTCGCGCATGTTGTCGCCGAACCGGGCCAGCCGCAGGCCGCTCAGCTCCGCCCGGCCGGCGGCGGCCCTGGCCCAGGCGGCGATCCGGGCGGCCACCGACGGGTCGGAGACGTGTCCGGCGACGGTCTTGCGGGCGATGCCGAGACGGGACTGGACGTATCCGAACTCCCGGTCCCCGTGGGCCGCCTGGTTGAGGTTCATGAAGTCCATGTCGATGGACGACCACGGCAGGGCCGCGTCGGCCTGGGTGTGCAGGTGCAGCAGCGGCTTGCGCAGCGCGTCGAGGCCGGCGATCCACATCTTGGCCGGGGAGAAGGTGTGCATCCAGGCGACGAGGCCGATGCAGGCGTCGTCGGCGTTGGCGTCCAGGCAGATCCGCCGGATCGATCCGGCCTCGGTGAGGACGGGCTTCCAGACGACGCGGAAGGGGACGCCGGGGTCGTCGTCGAGCGCGTCGGCGATCCGGCGCGACTGCTCGGCCACCTGGCGCAGGGTGTCGTCGCCGTACAGGCTCTGACTGCCCGTCAGGAACCAGATCTCGCGTTCCTCGGGTGACGTCATGGGGGAACTCCTCACCGGGCAGCGCGCGGCTGGCCGTACACGTTCTGATAGCGGTGGTTCAGGCGGTCGATGTCGTCCTGCGCGATCGGCAGCGGCTCGCCGAGCTGACGGGAGATGTGGACGGTGCGGGCCACGTCCTCGCACATCACCGCTGCCTTCACGGCGGCCCTGGCGTCCTTGCCGATGGTGAAGACGCCATGGCTCTTCATCAGCACCGCGGGCGAGCGGTGGCCCCGGAGCGTCTCGACGATCCCGCGGCCGATGGAGTCGTCACCGATCAGCGCGAAGGGCCCGACGGGGATCTCGGCGCCGAACTCGTCGGCCATGGCGGTCAGTACGCAGGGCACCGCCTCGCCCCGCGCCGCCCAGGCGCTGGCGTAGGTGGAGTGGGTGTGCACCACTCCCCCGACCTCGGGCATGTGCCGGTAGACGTAGGCGTGCGCGGCGGTGTCGGAGGAGGGCGCGTACTCGCCCTCGACCACGTTCCCGTCCAGGTCGCAGAGGATCATGTTGTCGGGGGCCAGCTCGTCGTAGGCGACACCGCTGGGCTTGATCACCATGAGGTCCTCGCCCGGGACACGGGCGGAGACGTTGCCGGCCGTCCACACGACGAGCCGGTAACGGACCAGGTCCTGGTGCAGGTCGCTGACCTGGCGGCGCAGCAGGTCGATGGGGGACGTCATGGGTCACACCTCACTGTCGTTGGCGGTCCGGGCGCTCCGGCCGGCCAGGGCGCGGTCGCGGATGGCCCGGAGCCGGTGCATCTGCTTGTCGGGTCCGGTGCCGAAGTGGTCGTGCAGGGCGCGGTACTCGGCGTACAGCGCGTCGTAGACATCGGCCCGCGCCGGGTCCGGCCGGTACACGGCGCGGTCGACCCGGCCCATGGCCGAGGCCGCGGCGCGCACGTCGGGGTAGGCGCCGGCGGCGACCGCCGCGTGGATGGCCGAGCCCAGCGCCGGGCCCTGGGAGGACACGGCGAGCGAGACGGGCCGCCGCAGCACATCGGCGTGGATCTGCATCAGCAGGGCGTTCTTCTTCAGCCCGCCGGTGACGACGTACTCGTGGACGGGCACGCCGCCCCGCTCCAGGGCCTCGACGACGGCGCGGGTGCCGAAGGCGGTGGCCTCCAGCAGCGCGCGGTACACGTCCTCCGGGCGGGTCGCCAGGGTGAGGCCGACGACGACACCGGAAAGGTGGTGGTCGACCAGGGTGGAGCGGTTGCCGTTCATCCAGTCGAGGGCCACCAGCCCGTGACCTCCGACCGGCTGGCCGGCGGCCTTGCGGGACAGCAGCTGGTGCAGATCCTCGCCGTTGGCGTCGGCCTCGGCCCGGTACTCCTCCGGTACGCCCTGCCCCAGCCACCAGGCGAAGATGTCACCGACCGCGCTCTGGCCCGCCTCGTAGCCGAAGGCGCCCTCGACGATGCCGCCGTCGACGACTCCGCAGATGCCGGGGACGTCGGCGAGGGTGGCGGCGTTGACGACGTGGCAGGTGGAGGTGCCCATGACGGCGAGGAGCCGGCCGTTGTCGACCGCCTGCGCCGCGGCGGCCGCCACATGGGCGTCGACGTTCCCGGCGGCGACGGCGATCCCCTCGGGCAGCCCGGTCCAGGCGGCGGCCTCGGCGGTCAGCGACCCGGCCCGCGAGCCGAGCGGGGAGAGCGGGTGCTCCAGCCGGGTGCGCGCGAAGTCGGCGAAGCCGGGGTGCAGCGCGCCCAGGTAGTCCTCGCCCGGGTAGTGGCCGTCCTGGTGGATGCCCTTGTAGCCGGCGGTGCAGGTGTTGCGGCTCTCGGCTCCGGTCAGCTGCCAGACGATCCAGTCGGCGGCCTCGATCCAGCGCTCGGTGGCCGCGTAGACCGTCGGGTCCTCCTCCAGCACCTGGAGGGCCTTGGCGTACTGCCATTCGGCGGAGATCCGGCCGCCGTAGCGGGAGAGCCACTTCTCGGACCGCTGGTGGGCGAGGTGGTTGATCCGGTCGGCCTGCCCCTGGGCCGCGTGGTGCTTCCAGAGCTTGGGCCAGGCGTGCGGGCGTACGCCCAGCCCGGTCTCGGCGAGCGGGGTGCCGTCACGGCGGACCGGCAGGACGGTGCAGGCGGTGAAGTCCGTGGCGATGCCGATGACGGCCGCCGGGTCGACACCGGCCGCGGCGACGGCGGCGGGGACCGCGGTGCGCAGGACCTCGCGCCAGTCCTCGGGGTGCTGCAGGGCCCAGTCGGGAGGCAGTACCGCGCCGCCGCCGGGCAGCGCCCGGTCGATGACGCCGTGCGGGTAGGCGTGGACGGCGGAGCCCAGCTCCTCGCCGTCGCGCACCCGGACGACCACGGCCCGGCCGGACAGGGTGCCGAAGTCGACACCGACGACGTAGCTCTCCGGGTGGCGGGCGGGAGGGGTCGCGGTCACTTTCACGTCCTTCGTCGTGGCGGGGCGGGGTGCTGGCTGCCCGCCGCTGGGCCGGGCGCCGCCCGGTATGCGTGTCCGGTGCGGACCCGCCCCGGAATTGTTAGCGCTAACAAAGCGACTGTCAACAGCGCCCGCACCCAACCAGCCGACAGGGTCGCGACTCAGGGGCCGGACGCGACGGGACGCACCCTCCCGCCACACCCTGGGGCGGAGCCGGTCTGTGTGCGCTAACAAAAGTGGGCCGAAGTCATCCGCCACCGGCCGGTGCCGGGACGGGTCCGGTTCAGTGGGGTGACGCGCGGTCCGGGCGGCGGGCGGTACTGGCGCGGACGATCAGTTCCGGCTCGACCGTCAGGTGGGTGATCTCGGTGGTCCGGCCCTCGATGTGGTCCAGCAGCAGGGCGATGCTGCTCCGGCCGATCGCGGCGAAGTCCTGGCGGACGGTGGTGAGCGGCGGAGGGAAGAACTCCGCCTCCGGAATGTCGTCGAAACCGGCCACCGCCACGTCGGCCGGGGTCCGGACGCCCGCTTCCCGCAGCGCCCGCAGCACTCCCAGGGCCATCTGGTCGTTCGCCACGAAGACCGCCGTCAGCCGGGCCGGCTGCCCGGGGACGAGGGCCGCCGCGTGCCCCGCGAGCTGCTGCCCGGCGTGGTAGCCGGACAGGGGGCTCCAGTCGCCGCGCAGGAGCGGCGGAGTCTCGGCCCCCGCCTCCCGCAGCGCGCTGCGCCACCCCTCGGTGCGCGCCTCGCTCTCCAGCCAGTCCCGGGGGCCGGCGACGTGCCACACCGTACGGTGCCCGGTGGCGAGCAGGTGCTCGGTGACCATACGGGCGCCGAGCACCTGGTCGACGGAGACGCCGGGCAGGTCGAGACTGTGCCCGCCCTCCACCGTGACCACCGGACAGGGGGTGTCCAGGGTGGCGAGGGCCCGCACCGTCTCGCGCTGCGGGGTGATGGCCACGACGCCCTCCACCCCCCACGCGGTGAGGTGGTCCATGGCCTGGGTGAGCGCCGCGCGGGTGGCGGTGCGCAGGGTGACGGTCGAGACCAGGTAGCCCTGGTCCCGGGCCGCTTCCTGCACCCCGGCGAGGGTACTCGCCGGCCCGTGGAGGGTGGTGTTGACCGCGATGACGCCGAGGGTGTGCGTGCGACGCGTGGCCAGTGCCCGGGCGGCCGAGTTGCGGCGGTACCCCAGCCGGGCGATGGCCTGGTGGACCTGCGTACGGGTCGTCTCCCGGACGTTCGGGTGGTTGCTGAGCACCCGTGACACCGTCTGGTGGGACACGCCCGCCACCCGGGCGACGTCCGCCATGGTCGGCGCCTTGGGGGCGTCGGAGGGCTGAGGCAAGCGTCTTCCTTTCCCTGCGGCCCGGTGTCCTGCGTGGCCTACGCTACCCGCCCCGCCGGAGGGCCCCGCGACGAGCCGGGGCCCGCCGCCCTCGCAGCCCGGCGCGGCGCGACCGGCGCGGTCCCGCTCCACCCCGGCCCGCACCGGGGACCGGTCCCGGCCGGCGCACTGGCATGATCGAGGGATGTCTGAACGCATCATCGCCGCGTGTGACGGGGCGGCCAAGGGTAATCCCGGTCCGGCCGGCTGGGCCTGGGTGCTCGCCGACGCCCAGGGCAGGCCCGAGCGCTGGGAGTCGGGAGCGCTGGGCAGGTCCACCAACAACGTGGGCGAACTGACCGCGCTGCTCAAGCTGTTGGAGAGCGTCGCCCCGGGGACGTCCCTGGAGGTACGGATGGACTCGCAGTACGCGATGAAGGCCGTCACCCAGTGGCTGCCCGGCTGGAAGCGCGGCGGGTGGAGGACCGCGGGCGGCAAGCCGGTCGCCAACCGCGAGCTGATCGAGCGCATCGACCTGCTGCTGGCCGACCGGGAGGTGGAGTTCGTGTACGTGCCCGCCCACCAGGTGGACGGCGATCCGCTGAACGCCATCGCGGACCAGGCCGCCGGCGAGGCGGCCGCCAGCCAGCAGCCCTCGGGGACGGCTCTGGGCCGGCCGGACATTCCCGTGCCCGACCCCGCCCGCGCCGCCCCGTCCCGCGCCAGGGCAGGCGGGGCACGCAGGACCCCGGCCGGCCGGGGCGGCACCGCGAAGGACGCGACGGGCGGGAAGGCCGCCGGCGGGCCGGCGCGGACGATCAAGGCCAAGTTCCCCGGTCGCTGCGCGTGCGGCGCGCCCTATCCGGCGGGCGCGGCGATCACCAAGCTGGACAGGGGCTGGGGTCATCCGGAGTGCCGGACGTCGGCCGGCGCGGAATCCCCGGCGGGCTGACCCGCCGTCACGGCCCGGCGCCCACCTCCCCCCGAGGGGGCGCGGGAGGTGTCATGGCCCAGCGGATCGTCCGGGTGAGCGCCTGTCCGGCCGGCCGCACACAGGTCTCCTCCACGCCGGGCAGGCGGGGCAGTCCCAGTGGCTCGCGGGCCCACCGGGGGAGCGTGGACACCGCGTTGGCGGCGAGTACGGCGTAGGGGGCCCGGGCGATCCACGGCAGGGGCGGGCGGAGCAGAATGAAGCGCGCCGCCTCGCGGGCCTCCCGGGTGGCACGCAGTTCCGGCCGGTAGGCGGCCATCCGCTCGGCCAGCTCGGCCTGGTCGCGCGGCGGGTCGGGCACGCCCAGCGCCACCGCCACCCGAGCCATGTCGGCGACGTACGCGTCGCAGCCGGCCGGGTCCAGGGGGTGGGCGCCGTAGCGCTGGTGGGCGCGGAGGAAGCTGTCGGCCTCGGCGGTGTGCACCCAGGCCAGCAGGTGCGGGTCGGCGGCGTGGTACGGCTCCCCCGCCGCGGTGGTGCCGTGGACGCGCCCGTGCACCGCGCGGACCCGTTCCACCGCCCGGCGCGCGTCGTCCGCGGTGCCGTAGGTCGTCACGGCGAGGAAGGTGCTGGTGCGCTGGAGGCGCCCCCACGGGTCGCCCCGGTAGCCGGAGTGGGCCGCCACCGCGGCCATGGCCAGGGGGTGCAGCGACTGGAGCAGCAGTGCTCTCAGCCCGCCGATGAACATCGAGGCGTCGCCGTGGACGGTCCGGATCGGCCGGCCGGGGGCGAACCAGCGGGGTCCCGGCGTGCCGTGGATCCGGGCGCGGTTGTCCGGGCCCGAGGGACCGGCGACCCGGGTGAACAGGCTGCTCCCGAGCCGCTCGCGCAGACCGGCGAGCCCTGGTGCGGACAAGTCCATCTGTCAAGTATCCGCCCGTACGGCGGTCCCGCCGCAAGGGCCGGGACCGCCGGTTCTCCGCCGGCGAGCGCCCGTCGCGGCGGGCACGGTCACCGGAGGGCGTGGACGGCCGCGGTGAACAGCGGCGCCATGCGCGAGGCCGCCGGCACCACCAGACGGGCGGCGCCCGGCCGGCAGGAGACCCGGACCAGCGCCTCGGTGAGCAGCCGGTGCCGCCGGGACAGCCGGCGCCAGGCCCGCTCGTAGTCACCGGGCCGCCCCGACCGCAGGCACCGCACCGCCGCGTCGGCCGACGCCAGGGCGAGCGCGATGCCCTCGCCGGTGAGCGCGTCGACGTACCCGGCCGCGTCACCGACCAGCAGGACGCGGCCCGCCGTCCGGCCCCGCACCCGTTGCCGCAGGGGTCCGGCGCCCCGCACCCCGCCGACGGCGGTCCCGGCGCCGAGGCGGGCGGCCAGTTCGGGGAACCGGGCCAGGTGGGTGCCGTAGTCACAGCGCGCCGTGCTGAGCACGGCCACCCCGACCAGGTCGCCGGCGACCGGTGTCACATAGGCCTCGCCGTACCGTGACCAGTACACCTCCACCAGCTCCGACCAGGGCGGCACGCGGTAGTGCCGCCGCAGGCCGTACCGCCGGGGCAGGCGGTCGGGCAGGTCCAGGCCGACCGCGCGGCGGACCGGGGAGTGCAGACCGTCCGCCGCCACGAGCCACCGGGCCGTGAGCCCGGCGGCGGTCACGTACCGCGCCCCCTGCCGTACGTCGCCGACCCGGCCGGGCAGCACCCGCACCCCGAGTTCGGCGGCCCGCCGGGCCAGCGCGTCGTGCAGGACGGTACGGCGTACGCCCAGGCCGCCGCCGTCCCGGAAGTGGGCCTGCGCCATCTGCGGTCCGTCGACGTACCGGATGCCGCGCAGCTCCCGGCCGGCCGGGTGCACGCCCAGGGCGCGCAGGGAGCGCACTCCGCCCGGCATGACCCCTTCCCCGCACGCCTTGTCGACGGGCCCGGGCCGCGGCTCGACCACCACCGCCTCCATCCCGTTCAGCGCGGCGTGGATCGCGGTGGCCAGCCCGGCGGGCCCGCCGCCCGCCACGAGGACGTCGATCACCTGGGCCCGCCGCCGGTCCCCGCCGCGGGGCCGGCCGCCGCCCCGGAGCCGTCCTGCGCCGGGCCGGCCGCGGGGGCCCGGGCCGCCCGGCCGGCCACCGGTTCCGGGGTCCTCACGGCCCCCGTCCGTCCCAGCGCCCGTTCCTCGCAGCGGACGCGCACGGTGAGGAGCGCGGCGTTGCCCACGGTGAAGAGCGTCGCGGTCAGCCAGGCACCGTGCACCAACGGCAGTGCCAGGCCCTCGGCCACCACCGCCACGTAGTTGGGGTGCCGCAGCCACCGGTAGGGCCCCGCGCACACCAGGGGCAGGCCGGGCAGGACGAGCACCCGGGTGTTCCAGCGCGGCCCCAGGGTGCGCACGCACCACCAGCGCAGCCCCTGGGCCGCCGCGGTCACCGCGAGCATGCTCCAGCCGAGCACCGGGTGGAACGGCCGCCCCAGGGCCCACACCTCACCCAGGCAGCCGGCCAGCAACCCGGTGTGGAGGGCCACCATCACGGGATAGTGGCGCCGTCCCGACTCGACGGCGCCCCGCGCCAGGCTCCAGCGCGCGTTGCGGCGCGCGACCACGAGCTCGGCCACGCGTTCCGCGCCGACGGCCAGTACGAGCACGGCGTACCACATCACGGCTCTCTCCCCGTTTCCACGTGTCTACCAGCGCAGCAGGACCAGTTCGGTGCAGAAGCCGGGCCCCATGGCGAGCAGCAGCCCGGGGGTTCCGGCGGGCGGGCGGCGGGCGGCCGTCAGCGTGTCGCGCAGGACGTGCAGCACGGAGGCCGACGAGAGGTTGCCGGCCTCGGCGAGCGAGTGCCGGCTGGCGTCGAGCGCGCCCTCCGGCAGGTCCAGCGCCTCCGCGACCGCGTCGAGGATCCTCGGGCCACCGGTATGGCTCACCCAGGCGGTCACGTCGTGCCGCCGGAGGCCGTGGTCGGCGAGGAAGCCGTCGACCTCGCCGGCGAGGGTCTTGCGCACCACGTCGGGGACGGCCGCGTCGAGGACCACGCGGAAACCGGCGCCGGTGATGTCCCAGCCCAGCAGCCGTTCGGTGTCCGGGTAGAGGCGGCTGCGGCTCGCCACCACGGTGGGGCCGGTGCCGGCCGGCGGATGCCGCCGCGCGCCGCAGGCGACGACGGCGGCGGCGCCGTCCCCGAACAGCGCGGTCGCGACCAGGTTGGCCGGGGAGGTGTCGGCCCGCTGGAAGGTCAGTGAGCACAGTTCGACCGAGAGCAGGACGGCGACCTGCTCGGGCCGGCCCAGCAGGTAGTCGTGCAGCCGGGCGATCCCCGTGGCGCCGGCGACGCAGCCCAGGCCGAAGACCGGCAGCCGTTTCACGTCCGGGCGCAGCCCCAGCCGTCCGGCGAGCCGGGCGTCCACGGAGGGCGCGGCGATACCGGTGACCGAGGTGAAGACCAGCAGGTCCACATCGCGTGGGGACAGTCCCGCCTCGCCCAGTGCTCCGGTGACCGCCTCCGCCCCCAGGTCCGCGGCACCGGCGATGAAGGCGTCGTTGACCGCGCCGAAGTCGTCCAGTTCGCCGTACCGGTCCAGCGGGAGCACCGTGTGGCGCGAGCGCACCCGCACCCCGCGGTGCAGACGGTCCAGCGGGCCCCGGTCCGCGCCCTCGGACAGGCAGTGCCGGGCCACCATGTCGGTGATGTCCCGCTGGGCGTGCCGGTACGGGGCGAGGACTCCGTGCACGGCTGCGATCCGGGTCATCCGAGCTCCAGGTGGGGGGTGTGGTCCCCATGCCTGCCCCCGCGCCGGGCCGTCGTACCGCCCGGTCCCCCGTTGGATGCCTACCATCGGCGGGTGGACGCCACCGGTCGGGACGCCGTCGAGAACGCCGCGGGCGGGGACGCCGCCCGCCGGGACACCGGGGCCGGCGCCCCGGCGCAATCCTGCGCGCCGCGCCGCCGGAGTACCGCCGCCGGGCTGGCGGCGGCCTGCCACCCCGTTCCCGCCGTGGCCGTCACCCTGCTGGTGACGGCGCTGGCGGCGACGGCCGGCCGGGGCACGGGCGGCTGCGCGCTGGTGGCGGCGGCCGTCCTCGCGGGGCAGCTCTCCGTCGGCTGGAGCAACGACGCGGTCGACGCCGGCCGGGACCGCGCCGCCGGGCGGTACGGCAAACCGGTGGTGTCCGGCTCGGTGAGCGCCCCGGCCCTGCGGGCGGCGGCCGTGGTGGCGCTGGTACTCGCCGTACCGCTCTCGTTCGCCTGCGGACCGGCCGCCGGCGGCGTCCACCTCCTCGGTGTCGGCGCGGCATGGGCGTACAACCTCGGCCTGAAGGGGACGGCCCTGTCCTGGCTGCCGTACGCGGTGGGGTTCGCCGCGCTGCCCGCGTTCGTCGCGCTGGGCCTGCCGGGGAGCCCCTGGCCGACCTGGTGGGTGTGGGTCGCCGGGGCCCTGCTGGGCGTGGGGGCGCATCTGGGCAATGTGCTGCCGGACATCGGTGCGGACCTGGCCACCGGGGTGCGCGGATGGCCGCAGCGGCTGGGCCCGGCCAGGACGCGGCTGCTGCTGCCCGTCCCGCTGGTGGCGGCCTCCGCGCTGCTGGCCCTCGGCCGGCCGGGGGCGTCGGGGACCGCCTGTCCGGCCGCCCTGGCGGCGGCCGTGCTGGTCGCCGTGGGCGGCGCGGTCGCCGGGCGGCGACGGGCCGGGGCGCCGTTCCTCGCCTCGATCGTCGTGGCGGGCATCGATGTGGCGCTGCTGGTGCGGCAGGGCGCGTCGATCACCTGACCCGGTGGCGCGTGACCGGTCGGGGCGGGCGCGGACCAGCCGGCGCGAGCGGGGCGGGCCGTGGTTCGCGCCGGCCTTCCGCGGGTGGGTCAGCCGCTGTCGGGGTCGTGCGGCCCCTCCCCGGGCGCGGTGCCCGGCCCGCCCCCGCCGCTCCGTTCGGCGCCGCCCGCGCGCTCGCCGCGCTCCTCCTCCGGATGGACGTCGTTCTCGCCGGTGACACGTTCCAGCGGCGACTTGTCCTGCTCGTCCCGCTTACCTGGCTCTGGCACGGCTCCTCCTGGGGGCTCGTCGGTGTCGGCGCTCGGTCGGTCGCCCGACGAGCGGGACCGGACGAGTTCCCCGCGCGGGAGGGTGAAACCGTGACCGGGGTGGAAGCGGGCCGGGGACCACCGCGGTCCCGCCCCCGGCCACGGGACAGGCACTCCGGGGCCGGGACGCGACGGGGGCGGGAGACCGTCCCGGGCGGGCCCGCCGGAGGCCGGGGCGCCGCCCGGGACCAGGCACCGCTCGCGGTCAGGCGCCGAGTTCCGCGGCCATGGTCCGCAGCGTCGCCGAGAGGGCCTTCAGGTCGTGCTCCGCCGGTGACGAGGTGCCCAGCCGTTCCACGAGGTCGCCACGGGTGAGGAGGACCGCGGCCCCCCGGTGTTCGTCGGACCTGAGCTCCGCCGGGTCGAGCACCCGCGCCCGGCCCTCCAGGAGCACCAGTGCGGTGTCGTCGTCGGCCGCTTCGAGCAGCTCGCGTACCTGGCTCTCATTGATCATTTCGAAAGTCGCCTCTCTGTCGGCTCGCCCGCCCCGGGTACCCCGGACCCGCGCCGCTCACCGGTGTCGAACGGGTGCGGCACGAGCGTGACACGCGCGACACGGGTGTGACACGACGAACACGCGTCCGCTCCGGTTGGACGCCGGAAAGCCGGGCACCAGGCGTCGCACAGTGCTTCGCCGGCCCCACGGGGCACGGCGGAGCGTCCGAGAAGTCACCGGGTAGGAGTGGCCGTGCCAGCACGCATGGGGGTCGAGGAGGAATTCCACGTCGTGGACGTGGAGAGCGGTGTCATGGTCGACCGGGCGGGGTCGATCCTGAGCCGGCTGCCCGGCAAGGAGTTCACCGCCGAACTGCACCGGTCGGTGGTGGAGTCCAACAGCGGGGTCCACGCCTCGCTGGAGGACCTGCACACCGACCTGCTCAGGTCACGGCGGCTCCTGGACGCGGCAGCCGCACGCCAGGGACTGGCCGTCGCCGCGGCGGGCACCGTTCCGCTGGGCCCCCCCCGGCCGCGCGGAGTCACCGCGGACGACCGCTACGCCCACATGGCCGACGAGTACCGGCGCCTCGTGGACGAGCAGCTCATCTGCGGTGCCCAGGTCCATGTGGACGTGCCGGACCGCGACACCGCCGTACGCGTCATGTGCGCCGTCTCGCCGTGGCTGCCGGTCCTGCTGGCCCTGTCCGCCAGCTCCCCCTTCTGGCTCGGTTCGGACACCGGGTACGCGAGCTGGCGGACCATGGTGTGGCAGCGCTGGCCCACCGCCGGCCCCGCCGGCTGCTTCGAGAGCGCCGCCGAGTACGACGCGACGCTGGACGAGCTGGTCCGGTCGGGGGTCATCAGCGACCCGGGCATGGTCTATTACGACGTACGGCCCTCCGCGCACCTGGGGACGCTGGAACTGCGGATCAGCGACGCCTGTCCGCGCGCCGAGACGGTGGTGCTGCTCGCGGGACTGTTCCGCGCGCTCGTCACGGACGCCACCGCACGGCTGGAGGACGGTGCCGCCCCGTGCGCCTGCGGCGGCGGCCGGCGCGAGTGGCTGCGCACCGCCACCTGGCGCGCCGCCCGGTCCGGTCTGGAGGGTGACCTGATCGACCCGGTCACCCGGATGCCGGCACCCGCGTCCGCCGTCGTGCGGGACATGGTGCGGCGCCTGCGCCCGGCGCTGGAGGCCTGCGGCGACTGGCAGACCGTACGCGACCTCGCGGAGCGGGCCCTGGCCGACGGAAGCGCGGCGCACCGCCTGCGCCGGGTGGCCCACGAGGAGGACCTGCTCGCCTGCGTGGACCTGATCACCGCCGAGACGCGGGGAGGCTCCACACTCGGTTCGTCCCCGGCCCCGGCTCCGTCCGCCCCTTCCTTCGTGTCCGCTCCCCTCTCCCCCACCATGTCGCCGGTCGCGCTGCGCCGTGCCGCCCGCCCGGCGGCCAGGGCGGCGGGCCCGGAGCTGACCGGTCTGGCCGGAACGGTCGGAGGCTGACCGGCCGTTCCGGTTCCGTCACCGCCGTCGTGGCAGGGCCCTGACCGGGCCTCCCGGCGCCGCCGGTAGCATCCGGGTCGGACGTCGGGAGGGGCGGGCGGGATGCCTGGACAGCGGTACGGGAAGCGGCGGCGCGGGCGCAGGGGGGACGACGGGCGGGACGAGCACTGCGTCGAGGGCGCGCTCGACGGCTGCGCCTGCTGCGGCCGGTCCTGTTCCGGCCTGTGGCCGGCCGTGCTGGTCCTCGCCCTGGCCCGGCCGGCCGGGCGGCCGGGCGCCGCGTCCGCCGAGGACCCCGCGGCCCCGCGTCCGGCGGGACGGGTGGCCGGCGCCATGTACGAGGCGGTCCGCCACTACCGGGCCAGGGTCAGCCCCGCCCGGCCCGCCTGCTGCCCGTACACGCCCAGTTGCTCCACCTATGCCGTCAAGGCCCTGGGCCGGCACGGCGCGCTGCGCGGCGGCCGGCTGGTCCTGGGCCGGCTGTTGCGCTGCCGCCCCGGAGCCGCCCGCCGGCGGGGGTTCGGCGACCCGGTGCCCGACTGACCCGGTGGGTCGTCCGGCCTGGGCCGGACGGCTCGGCCACCGGTTGTCGCCCGCGACGGCCGGGCGGGGACGCCCGGGTGGGGCCGGCGGCCGGCGGAGCCGGGCGAACGAGCAGATCCCTGGCGTTTCGGGCGCCGCTGCGGCTCCTTTCGGCGCTGCTCATCCCGGCTGTTCGGTGGCCACTAGCCCGAACTGGTGATCGTTGCTCTCTGGTGAGAGGCCGTTCCGCGGTGTAGCGTCGTTTCCCAGATGTCGTGGTTCGCAGTACCTGCCCGCGCGCTCGCGTGGGCGCTTTGCTGTGCAGTGCGGGACCAGGGCGATCACCTCCGGGTCCGCGCGGTGCGGATCCGATATCGACTGAGAGGCACGAGCATGGCCAGCGGAACCGTCAAGTGGTTCAACTCCGAAAAGGGTTTCGGCTTCATCGCGCAGGACGGCGGCGGTCCGGACGTCTTCGCGCACTACTCCAACATCAACTCCACTGGCTACCGTGAGCTCCAGGAAGGCCAGGCCGTGACCTTCGACATCACGCAGGGCCAGAAGGGCCCGCAGGCGGAGAACATCACCCCCGCCTGACCCGGCACGGCACGGCAGGCCCCGGAGCACCGCTCCGGGGCCTGCCCGTTTCCCCGCCCGCCCGCTCCGCCCGTGGCCGGCCCGGACAGGGCGCCGGCCAGGTCGCCCGGACATGTCGCCCGGCCGGGCCGGCCGTTCGCCGGGCAGGTCGCCGCCCCGGACACGTCGCCCGGCTCGGTCCGACCGGACGATCCGTTAGCACCCCGGCCGCTCGTCCTCGGGGATCAGCCGCACGCCGACGACCGCCATGACGCGCCGGCGCCCCGTTGTCGTAGCGGATGCCGTGGACGCGCCGGCGTCCGCCGGGGGCGTCACCGGGCGGAGCCGAGCGTGCGTACGGCTTCGATGATCAGGTCCCAGTAGGCGGGGGCGTCCACACCGATGCCGACGTCGGCGTTGGCGGGGCGGCCGGTGACTCCGTCGAGGTCGACGACCGTGGCGCCCCGGGTATGGGTGCCGGTCAGCTCGACGGCGACCGGGGCCCTCACCAGGGTGACCAGGCCGGGGGCGACGAGGTGGGCCACCGTCAGCGGATCGTGCAGCGGCGGCGCGGTGAGGCCGAAGACCTCACGGTAGGTGGTGCCGAAGAACGTCAGCAGCTCGGCGCACAACCGCGCCAGCGGCGTACCGAGCGCGTCGAGACGGTCCAGCACATCGGCAGTGGCCGGTACCTGGTGGCTGACGTTCAGTCCGATCATCGTGACGGGCAGGCCGCTGGAGAACACGATGTCGGCGGCCTCGGGGTCGGCGGCGATGTTGAACTCGGCGGCGGGCGTGCGGTTCCCGCGCCCGGTGTAACCGCCCATCAGCACGATCCGCTCGACCCGCTCGGCGGCGAGGGCCGGGTGGGCGAGCAGGAAGGCCGCGACATTGCTGAGCGGCCCGGTGGGCACCAGCGTCACCGGGACCGGATGGGCCAGCAGCGTCTCGCGGATGAGCGTCACGGCGTCACGCGGGTCGAGCGGTACGGTCGGCTCGCCGAACCCCGGGCCGTCCAGGCCGGACTCACCGTGGATGTTCCCGGCCACCAGGCCCGTCCCGCACAGCGGACGCCCCAGGCCGGCGCTGACGGGCACGCCCTCGATCCCGGCGACGGTGCAGATCCGGCGGGCGTTGAGGGTGGTCTTCTCGATCGTCGCGTTTCCCGCGACGGTGGTGATGGCGAGCAGTTCGACGGCGGGGTGGGCGGCGGCCAGCATGATGGTGAAGGCGTCGTCGTGCCCGGGGTCGCAGTCCAGGATCACGGGCAGGGGCATGGACGTCTCCTTCGGGTGGGGGCCGCGCTCCGTGCTCCCCACGCTGCCGCTTTCCGGCCGCCGTGTCACGGACGGCGCCGGCCGTTCGGGGAAGCGTTTCCGGTACGGCACCGGCGACGACCGGGGCCGGGCCAGGGGCGCGGTGCCGGCGAGGAGCGCGGCTGGGAGACTGTGCCGCATGGCCGGCGGCCTGCGCGGGGGCGGGCAGGGCTATCAGGCCGGCGAAGGCCGCCACGGTCACGGCGGCGGCTGCGGTACGGGTACGGAGCACGAATGTCCCTCACGGTACGGCCGGGCACCCCCCGACATCGGGCCCGGCGGAGCCGCCAGCCTGGACAGGTCCGGCGACGGCCGGGCGCGGGTTACCGGATCGGGACACGGGCGGGCGTCGACCCTCCCGAGGGGAGGCGGCCCCGCCCGGGCGGCAGCGTGCGGGCGGGGCCCTGTACCCCTCACCGGGGCGATGGGGCCAGGCGCCACAGCATGGCACCAGTTTCGGCCAGGCAACAGAGTGATGACCGAAACCGGTTGGTGCGTCCCGGAGCCGGACGCGATCCGCCCGTGGTGCGGCCCCACCACCGCCGGCCGCGCACCACCCCCGCCGGAACAGGCCAACTCACCCCGCGACGCTGCCGAAGCGCGCCGGTCGTCGCCGCGCCCGGGCGCGCGAGGGTGCCCGGCGCCGTCGGGGAACGGGGCGCCGGGGCCGGGTGGAGTGGAGGGATTCGCGGACGACCGGGTGAACATTCGGCGTCGGACGGTAACGTGGAATGGCTGCGACAGCACATCGGCACGCCGTCAGCCAGGTCAACGGGGAGACCATGGTATCCGTCTTCGAGAACGCCGACAAAGTATTCAGCTTACTGAACAGACTCGTCCGCCGGCCGAGGAAAGGAGAATTGCCGGAAGGCGTTCCCGGCCGGAGCGGGCTTCCGGTGGTCTGCCTGATAGGCCCTGACCAGCAGGCGCTGGTCGACGACATCAAGTCGTCCCTGGGGCGGGCGCGGCCCGTTCGCATTCCGCACGAGTTCATCCAGACGTCGCGGCTGCGCGAAGAGGTGGCCCGGGAGCGTGCTGATCTGGACGCCGACTGGCAGCCCATCGAATTCTACCGGCGCGTTCTCGTCGCACTGGCACAGGAGTATTCATCCGCGAGCAACGGCAGCGACGGACGGGTCAGGTTCCGCCGGTTCGGTCTCGTCAACTGGCTGCTGGAGTCGAATTACACCGGGGAGGAGGCCGACCCCCAGCACGACCGGGAGCTGCTGCGCAGACTGCGTGACCGGGAGTTCATGCGCAGGCGTCTGTTCGGTGTGCTGCGCAGCCCGGACACCGAGGTGTCCGTACAGGGACAGGTGCCCTGGTGGGCGCTGGTCCTGGGCCTGCACGTGTTTCCCATCGTCTGGTTCCGCGCGTGGCGCGGACTGGGCGCCGAATACCGGTGGTTGATGCGCCAGCCCTACATGGCGCCACGTGACCCGGGGACCTTCGCCGGGTTCGCCATGCGCCTGACGCAGCCCCGCTGGGGACGGGAGAACCCCGAACAGGTCGGCAAGCTGATGGTCAACGCCTTCCTGGAAGATCTCAGGGTGGCCTACCGGCGGCGGTTCTGGCGGCGGCGGGCCGCGCGCCGCACGTCCTACTGCGTGGCGTTCCTCCGGGACGTGAGCGACGAGAACTGCGGTACCGGGCTGATCAGGTCGATCATCGACGTACGCAACGAGACCGGTGTGTTCGATCCGCTGCTGGTCGTCTGCGCCGGCGACGGTTCCGGCTTCGAAGGGCTCGTCCGCAGGCCCCTGTCGGTGGATGTCCACGGCATCTGGCGGCACTGGTTCCACGAGGCGGGGCGGAGCCGGACGGCCGACGTCTGGTACCTGGTGGTCGATGTGCCGGCGCCGCTGCCGCCGGGCGACACCGCCTACCAACTGCACTTGGACCAGCTGGGGCCGGCCAGGCAACTGGAGGTCGATCCACCGCCCCGCTGGGCGAGGCGTTGGGTGACGGTGGTCGCCGCCCTGGTCGCCGTGGCGCTCCTGGGAGGCGGGATCGTCGGCCTGGTCAACCCGGTCGCCGAGGACCGGTGGGAGCAGCGGCACTGCGGGCTGAGCCGCTCGGACCCCGACGCGGCCACCCTGGAACGGCAGAGCACCGGCGAGTGCGTCGGAGTGGCGCCGAACGGCTACGCGTTCGGGACCACGGACAAGGCCCTGCAGAACGCCCTGCGGGTGATCGCCAGGCAGAACGACGAGGTCGACGGGATCCACCGGAGGTTCAAGCGGCGGCCCGTGGTGACATTGGTGCACCTCTCGGCCCTGCTCAGCAGCTCCGGGCAGGCACCGAACGCGCTCGCGTACGTGCGGGAGGCGCTGCAGGGCGCGGCGAGCGCGCAGCGGCGCCAGCTGGACAAGAGGGGAGCCACCGATCCGCTGCTGCGCGTCTACCCGGCGAGCGCCGGGTCGGGGATGCGCTTCGGGCCGAAGGTCGTCGGCACGGTGGAGCGGATGATGCGGCGCGACCCGTCCATCGTGGGAGTGACCGGGCTCGATCAGAGCCGGAAGGCGACGATCACCACGATAAAGGAGCTGACCCGCATCGGACTGCCGATGGTGGCGACGACGCTCTCGGCCGACACGCTCGACGACCACTCGCCCATGTACTACCAGGTGTCGCCGCAGAACCGCCGCGAGGCCACGGTCGCCGCGGCGTACGCGTCCTCCCTGGGCCGCGCGCGACTGCCGCGCCGCCAGGTCCGGGTCGTCTACTCCGCCGACCCGACCGACGAGTACAGCGAGAACCTGCGGGACGACGCGGCCGCGGCGTTCGCCGCCGCCGGTTTCCCGGTGGAGCAACAGGGCTACAAACCCTCACCAGCGCCGCCGGAGGCAGCGGGCCGGCCAGGGGCGCGGACCGTGGGGGAACGGGCCTGCGGGTATCAGGGACTGGTCTTCTTCGCGGGCCGGTCGGAGGACTTCGAGACCCTGCTGTCGGGGGTGAACTCCGCGTGCGGATCGGATCCGCCGGCTCTGCTGGGCGGTGACGACGTGGCACGGCTCGCCGCCGACCCGGTACGGCGCAGCGCCTTCCCCAAGGTGCCGTTCGACTTCCTCGACTTCACCCTGGGGTCGGCCTCCTGCGACAGTGAGAGCGATCTCTACAGCACCATGCGGAAACTGTTCCCCACGGAGTGCGAGCAGCTCGCGAACACCTCACTGGACGGGCACGCCTCCCTCGCGTTCGACGCGGTGAACCTGTACGTGAAGGCACTGGGGCAGCTCCAGGACACGGCTCCCGACCTGCCGCTCACCGCGCCCGCGGTGTGGCACTCACTGAGCAGCATCCACGGCGGCGCGGCCCTGGACGGGGAGAGCGGGAGGATCGACTTCGGTGGAGTGGTGGACCGGCAGATCCCCCTCGA
Organism: Streptomyces sp. NPDC050856; assembly: GCF_040653855.1. Lineage (NCBI taxonomy): Bacteria > Bacillati > Actinomycetota > Actinomycetes > Kitasatosporales > Streptomycetaceae > Streptomyces > Streptomyces sp. NPDC050856. The sequence continues at coordinate 166,362 of NZ_JBFAGV010000009.1, forward strand.
CAAGCTGATCTCGGTGCAGCACGTCGACGGCGAGAAGCCGCCCCGGCAGGTCGGTTTCTGCGGCAAGCGGGGTGGTCTGCGCCAGAGTCGGTGGTGCCCGCCCCCGGAGAAGGGCAGGCAGTGAGAATCCCGGCGGGCGGCGGCCGGGGTACCGGCCCGCCAGGGGCCGACCCGGGCGGTGGCGGCGGCGCACCGAGGCGTACGGCTGCCGCGAGGGTTGATCGGGGGGCGTGGGGCCGGACCGCGCGCCGGTGCGTGCGCGGGTTGTGATGTACCTGGTCAAACCACTAGTGTCGCAGGGCCTTGGTGTACGGGAAACCGGTGAAGTACCGGTGCGGCCCTCGCCACTGTGATCGGGAAGTCCGGCTCCATCCCCCGGGAAGCCACTGGACCGCCGCGGGAGACCGCAGCGTCCGGGAAGGCGGAGTCGCGGCGGCATGACCCGTCAGCCAGGAGACCGGCCAGGGCGCGTTGTCCATCCACGAGGTGCTGGAGAGGGTCTCCCCATCATGCATATCGCCGAGGGCTATCTGCCCCCGATACACGCCGCCGCCTGGGGCGTCGCGGCCGCCCCCTTCGTCGCCCACGGCGTCCGGGCGCTGACCCGGGAGGTCAAGGCGAACCCCGAGTCGACGCTCCTGCTCGGCGCGTCCGGCGCGTTCACCTTCGTGCTGTCCGCCCTGAAGATCCCGTCGGTGACGGGCAGTTGCTCCCACCCTACCGGCACGGGTCTGGGCGCCATCCTGTTCCGGCCGCCGGTCATGGCGGTCCTGGGCACCATCACCCTGCTCTTCCAGGCGCTGCTGCTGGCGCACGGCGGGCTGACCACACTGGGCGCCAACGCCTTCTCCATGGCGGTCGTCGGGCCGTGGGCGGGGTACGGGGTGTACCGGTTGCTGCGGGCGTCCGGTGTGCCGCTGATGGTCGGCGTGTTCTTCGGGGCCTTCGTCGCCGATCTGTCCACGTACTGCGTGACCAGTGTGCAGCTCGCGCTGGCGTTCCCCGACCCGGCGACCGGCATCGCCGGCTCGCTGGCGAAGTTCCTGGGGATCTTCGCGGTCACGCAGATCCCGCTGGCGGTCAGCGAGGGGCTGCTCACCGTGCTGGTGATGCGGCTGCTGATCCAGTCCAGCAAGGGTGAGCTGACCCGCCTCGGGGTGCTCCTGGTGAACGGGAAGAAGAAGGAGGCCGTGGCCCGATGAGCCGTAACGCCAAGATCAACACGCTGCTGGTGCTCGTCGTCGTCGCGCTGGCCGTCCTGCCCCTCGCGCTGGGCATGGGCGACCACAAGGAGGAGCCGTTCGCGGGCGCGGACGCCCAGGCGGAGACGGCGATCACCGAGCTGGAGCCGGATTACGAGCCGTGGTTCACCCCCCTGTACGAGCCGCCGTCGGGCGAGGTCGAGTCGGCCCTGTTCGCGGTGCAGGCCGCCCTCGGGGCCGGGGTGCTGGCGTACTACTTCGGGCTGCGCAAGGGCCGTCGGCAGGGTGCGGAGCGGGCGCTCGCCGGGGGCGGCGCGGGCACCGGCACGGACAGCGGCACCGGAGCCGGGGCCGGTACGGGAGCCGGCACCGGTACAGGAGGCGGCACCGGGGCCGGTGCCCGGCGGCCCTCCGCCTAGCCGGGCCGGGAATGCTGCCGATCGACGCGGCGGCGCACAGCAGCCGCTGGCGCCGCCGTCATCCCTGCGAGAAGGCCGTGCTGGGCTTCGGCCTGACCCTGTGCGCGGTCTCCCTGCCGCCGTGGCCCGGTGCCGTGCTCGTCGCGGCCGCCGCGCTGGCCGTCCTGCTGGGCCCGGCCGGGGTGGCGCCACGCCGGCTGTGGCGGGCGTGGCGGGTGCCGCTCGGGTTCTGTGTGACGGGCGCGGTCCCGCTGCTGTTCCAGGTGGGCGGGGCGGACGGGTGGGTGACACCGGCGCCGGACGGACCGGTGCAGGCGGGAAACCTGCTGCTGCGCACGTCGGCGGCCTCGCTGGGGGTGCTGCTGTTCGCGTTCACCACGCCGGTCTCCGACGTACTGCCCCGGCTGGTGCGGGCGGGAGTGCCCGCGCCGGTCGTCGACGTGGCCCTGGTGATGTACCGGATCAGCTTCCTGCTGCTCGACTCCGTCGCGCGCATCCGGCAGGCGCAGGCGGCCCGGCTCGGGCTGACCGGCCGGGCGGCCGCCTGGCGGTCCCTCGCGGGGCTGGGATCGACGGCCTTCGTGCGCGCCTTCGACCGGGCGGCGCGGCTGCAGAGCGGCCTGGCGGGGCGCGGTTACGACGGGACGCTGCGGGTGCTGGTACCCCCGGCGACGGTGGACCGCCGGTTCCTGGGCGCCAGCGGGGCACTGCTCGCCGGACTCGTCGCCCTCACTCTCGTACTCGAAAGGTTCCTGCCATGAATCCGTCCCCCGTCGTGGAGCTCGTCGGCGCGGGATACGCCTACGAGGACGGGCCCGCCGTGCTGCGGGGCGTCGACTTCGCCGTACCGGAACGGCGTGCCATCGCCCTGCTGGGCCGCAACGGCAGCGGCAAGACCACCATGCTGCGGCTGCTCAGCGGTGGGCTGAAGTGCGCGAGCGGGCGGCTGCGGCTGGCCGGTAAGGACGTCTCGTACGACAGGGCGGGGCTGACCCGGCTGCGGACGACGGTGCAGCTCGTCGTGCAGGACCCGGACGACCAGCTGTTCGCCGCGTCGGTGGGGCAGGACGTGTCGTTCGGGCCGATGAACCTCGGCCTGGCCGAGGCGGAGGTGCGGGACCGGGTGCGTGAGGCACTGGAGGCGCTGGACATCGTGGCGCTGGAGGACCGGCCGACGCACCTGCTCTCGTACGGGCAGCGCAAGCGGGCGGCCATCGCGGGCGCGGTCGCCATGCGGCCCCGGGTGCTGATCCTGGACGAGCCGACGGCCGGCCTGGACCCCCACGGACAGGAGCGGCTGCTCGACGTCCTGGACCGGTTGCGCGCGGCCGGGACCACGGTGGTGATGGCCACGCACGACGTGGACCTGGCGCTGCGCTGGGCCGACGACGCGGCGGTGCTGTCCCCGGACGGCCTGCGCACCGGCCCGGTCGCGGAACTGCTGGCGGACCAGGAGCTGCTGGACGCGGCGCGGCTGCGCAGGCCGTGGGGCATGGCGGTGGCGCGGGTGCTGCGCGAACGGGGCCTGCTGGGCGCCGGCGACCCCGGGCCGCGTACCCCCGAGGAGCTGGAGACCTGGGCCGCGGCGGTACGGGGCGGCTAGTGCCCGCCGCTCCCCGCACCGGCGGCCGGGGCGGTGGCGGGTGGGGGGCGCCCGCCACCGCCGAGGCGGGCGCCGGGACGGATCGTCCCGGACGGCGACGCAGCCCTCCTGCCCGGTGCCGGGGCGGCCGGCCGGGACGGCGTCGCTCACCCACGCGTTGGCGGTGGTGATGCGGTTGAGCCGTTGTCATAGGGTCCGGTCGTATGCATGTGGTTGCGGTTCTGGCGCTCGACTCCGTATCGGCTTTCGACCTGGCCATTCCCTGCCAGGTGTTCGCGTTCGCGGCGCACCCGGACGGAGAGCCGGCCTACGAGGTGCGGGTCTGCGCCGAGGACACGGTGACGGCGGCGGCCGGTCCGGCACAGCCGTTCCGGCTCTCCTCCGCGTACCGGTGGGATGACGCCCTCGACGCGGACACCGTCGTCGTTCCCGGTGTTCCGGCGGAACGGGAGCCGCACCAGCGGGCCGTGCGGCTGCTGGCGGAGGCGGCCGGCCGGGGGGCGCGGGTGGCTTCCATCTGCACGGGGGCCTTCGTGCTCGCCCGGGCGGGGCTGCTGGAAGGACGGCGCGCGACGACGCACTGGCGGTTCGCCGAGGCGCTGGCCAGGGAGTACCCGGGGGCACACGTCGATCCGTCGGTGCTGTTCGTCGACGAGGGGCGGGTGCTGACCTCGGCGGGGGTAGCGGCGGGTCTCGACCTGTGTCTGCACCTGGTGCGCCGCGACTACGGCGCGGCGATGGCCGCCGACGTCGCCCGCCTGATGGTCATGGCCCCGCAACGCACCGGCGGGCAGGCGCAGTTCATCGACTACCGGGTTCCGGAGTCCGATTCGGCCGACCTCGGTGACACGATGCAGTGGATGCGGGACAGGCTGCACGAACCGCTGACGGTCGCCGACATCGCCGCGCACGCCATGATGAGCAAGCGCAGCCTGGCACGGCACTTCCAGGCCCAGACCGGCAGTACCCCTCTGCGGTGGCTGCTGGCCCACCGTCTGCAGCGCGCGCGGGAACTGCTGGAGACCACCGAGGTCCCCGTGCGGCTCGTGGCGGAGGCCACCGGGTTCGGATCCGTCGAAACGCTCCGCCATCACTTCGCGCGCCAGGTGGGGACCACGCCCTCCGCCTACCGGGCGGCCTTCCGGGTGCGGCCCTGACCACACGGCCCCTCCGGCTGTCTCCCGGTGCGGCGGCCGGGCCCTGGCAGCATCTTGCGCCTCATCGGCACTGGTGCCACTGTCGCCGGTCACCACCCGCCGGAAGACTGGACGCGTCCGCACAGCCCGGGCCGCCCGCGACGCCCGCGGGCGGCCCGGGCGCCGCGCCCGAGGCCCTTCCGGAGGAACCACATGTCCCCTGTCCCCAGACGAGAGATGCTGCGCACCGGCGCCGCCGTGGCGGCCGGCGCCGGTCTGGCGGGCGCGGCACCGAACGCCGCGGCATCGGCCCGCGCGGCGGCGTACTCCGCGTCCACGGCCACGTCCGCCGGTGCGTCCGCCCGTCGGCGCGGTGGACCGCTGCGCGTGCACACCGTGCTCTACGACGGGGTGGAGGAGCAGGACTTCGCCGGTCACATCGAGGTGTTCGGCATCGTCGGGGCGGAGTTGGCGGCGCAGTCGTTCGTGTCCGTCGACGGGCCCCGCACCGTGACGACGGCCACCGGTATGGAGATCGTCTGCCGTACCCCCTGGTCGCCGCGTTCGGCCGATCTGATCCTCGTGCCCGGTGGCGGGTACGGTGCCGGGTCCGGGCTCCAGCGGGAGGTACGGCGCGGGGTGCTGCCCCGGGCACTGGCCGCCGCCCGGCGTCCCGGCCTGGTGCTGGGCGCGGTGTGCAGCGGCACGATGCTGCTGTCCGCCGCCGGGCTCACCGCCGGCCGGCCGTGCACCACCCACCACATCGCCGTGGCGGACCTCAAGGCCCAGGGCGGCCGGGTCGTCGGCGGCCGGGTCGTCGACGACGGTGACCTGGTCACCTGCGGCGGGGTCACTTCGGGCATCGACCTGGGGCTGTGGCTGGTCGAGCGCTTCTTCGGACCGGAGACGGCCGTGTTCGCCGAGGAAGTTCTCGAGTACGAGCGCCGTGGCACCGTCTGGCACGCCTAGGGGTGTCTCGATCAGGCCGGAAAAGGCCGGACCGGGCCACACACCTGGACGCGGCCCTCTCGGGGGCGGCCCGCGCCCCGGGGGGCCTCCCCCACCACCCACCCCGCTGAGACCGGAGCGACCACCCATGACGACGTACGGCATCCTCCTCTTCGACACCGCGGAGGAACTCGACTTCGCCGGCCCCTGGGAAGTACTGACCACCTCTTCCGCCCTGCGCGACGGCGCCGACGACACCGTGCTCATCTCCGAGCGGGACGCCCCGGTGCGCTGCGCCAAGGGCATGCGGGTCCTGCCGGACCACACCCTCGACAACCATCCAGCACTGGACGTGCTGCTCGTCCCGGGCGGCCGCGGGGCCAGGGAGACCGAGCCGCACAACCGGCGGGTCACCGACTGGATAGCGGAGACCTCCGCGCGGAGCGCGTGGGTCGTGGGAGTCTGCACCGGAGCGTTCCTGCTGCATGCCGCCGGGCCGGCCCGGGGACGCCGGGTGGCGACGCACTGGCAGCACAACGACGAACTCGAGGCGCGCGGTGACGTCACCGTCGTGCGCGACGCCCGCTACGTCGTCGACGGCAACCTGCTCACCAGCCAGGGAGTCTCGGCCGGCATCGACAGCGCCCTCTGGCTCGTCGGCCAGTTGCACGGCCGGGACCATGCCCGCTCCGTACGGCGCACCCTGCAGTACGACCCCGCGCCCCCCTACCTCGCGGACGAGCCGCTCGCCCGCTGACCGGCCGTCGGCCCGGTGCCGGCCGGGGCCACGCGGTCACCGCGCCCGCCGCCGCGCGGCGCCGCCGTCGACCGCGCGGTCGGCCGGCGCCGGTGGCGCCGCCGCGCCCCGCCTCCCGGACCACCGGGCGGGTCCGCCTCCCGCGCCCGCCCGCCCGCCGGGCCGGTGTCGCCCCCTGACCGGCAGGGCCGAGCGACTCCGGGCCCGGCGCCGATGCCCCGCCCGTCCCCCACCCCATCGCTGTCGCGCCCAGCCGCGCGAAGAGAGGTATGACATGAAGCGACGAACCCTGCTGCGCACCTCGACGGCACTCGGTGCCGCGACACTGGCCGCCGGCACGGCGGACCGCGCCGCCGCGACGCCACCTCGCGCCCCCCGTCCCGGAGGACCCCTGCGCGTACACGTCGTGCTGTTCGACGGTGTGGAGGAACTCGACTTCGTCTCGCCCTACGAGGTGTTCTCGGCATCCGGCTACTTCACCGACCGCACGGTCGATGTCCGCTACGTCAGCGCGACCGGCGCCCGCGCCGTCACCTGCGCGTACGGGACACAGGTGCGCGTGGACCACCGCTGGGCGCCCAGTGAGGCGGACGTCCTGGTGGTGCCCGGCGGCGGGTACGCGCGCCCTGACGAGCCGGGTGTCCGGGCGGAGATCCGGCACGGTGTCCTTCCCCGGGCCCTGTCCGCCGCGCGCCGCGAGGGCCTCACCATCAGCGCCCTGTGCACCGGGGTGATGCTGCTGTCGGCCGCCGGACTGACCCGGGGACGCCCCTGCACCACCCACCACCGGGCGCGTGCCGACCTCGAGAAGCAGGGCGGTGTGCTCAAGAACGCCCGCGTCGTCGACGACGGTGACCTGGTCACCGCCGGCGGCGTCACCTCGGGCCTGGACCTCGCCCTGTGGCTGGTCCGCCGTGAACTGGGCGCCGAAGCGGCGATCAACATCGAGCAGATGCTCGAATACGAAGCGCGCGGCACCGTGTGGAGAGCGGAGCGGAACCGGGACTGACCGGCGTACGAGCCACCGCCCGCGCCCCGGACCGGGCCGGCGTCCCGGACCCCCGGTCGCGGGGGCCCGGGCGACCCGGCGGCGGGGCCCCGCTACCCACGTCGGGATGAGTACGCGCACTCATGCCCACCGTCCGCCGCCCGCATAGCTTCCTGACATGCACAGACAGAACGCCGCCGAGGGCGGTCCCGTCCGCGTCGGCATCACCGGGGTGGGCTCCTGCCTGCCCGATCGGACCGTGACCTCCGAGCACCTGCGGCAGCGGGTGGCAACGGCCAGTGGGCTGCCGCTGCCGGCCGGTGTGTTCGAGCGGGTCACCGGGATCACGACCCGCCGGGTCGCCGCCGAGGGCGAGTACGCCTCGACCCTGGCGGTGACCGCGGCCCGCACCGCGCTCGACCGGGCCGGTCTCGACCCGCTCGACGTCGACCTGCTGCTGTTCGCCTCCGCCACGCGGGACATGGTCGAGCCGGCGACCGCGCACATCGTGCAGGCGGAACTCGGCTCGCGCGCCCACGCCCTCGACGTCACCAACGCGTGCAACTCCTTCGTCAACGGCATCGACACCGCCCGCGCCATGATCATGGCCGGGCGGGCCCGCCGGGCCCTCGTCGTCACCGGTGAGACACCGAGCCGGGCGGTCCGCCACCGGCCGGACAGCCTGCGCCAGTTCCGGGACGGGTTCGCGGGCTACACCTTCGGCGACGCGGGCGCGGCCGTCGTCCTGGAGCCGGTGGAACGCGGCGGGATCCTGGACGTGGACACCGAGACGCACTCCGAGCACTGGCCGGTCGGCGGGATCGCCGGCGGCGGTTCGCGCCACCCGCGCGGGGAGGAGCACACGTACTTCCACGGCGACGGCCGCGAACTGCGCGAGGTGTTCGAGAAGGTGGGCGCGTCGGTGCTCGACCGGGTCCGCCGGCGCACCGGCCCGGAGTGGGCGGACTACCGGCACGTCCTGGTGCACCAGGTGACGGTGCCGTACCTGGAACGCTTCAGGGAGATCACCGGGGTGCCGGCGGACCGGCTGGTCGTCACGGTCCCGGAGACCGGCAATGTCGCCTCCGCCACCCTCGGGATCCAGCTCGACCGCGTCCACGACGGGCTGCGCCCGGGGGACCGGGTGCTCTTCGTCGGCCTCGGCGGCGGCGTCAGCATCATGACCATGGTCTGGGAGAAGTCATGAGCGCCCTGTGGGTCGTCGTGCCCGCCCACCAGGAGGCGGCCCGGATCGGGACCACCCTGGAGGCGCTGGCCTCCCAGCGGGACCGGGACTTCACCCTCGTCGTGGTCGACAACGCCTCCGGCGACTCCACCGCCGGGATCGCCCGGGAGTTCGCCCGCCGGGCGCCGTTCCCCGTGCACGTGCTGACCGAGCGGGACAAGGGCGTGGGGTGTGCGGTGGACACCGGTTTCCGCTACGCCGTCGAGCACGGCGCCACCCTCCTCGCCCGCACCGACGCCGACTGCGTGCCGCACCCCGGCTGGACCGGGGCGGCGCGGGCCGCGCTGGAGCGGGGTGCCGGGATGGTCTGCGGCCGTATCGAGGCCCGCCGTGACGAGCACGGGCCGCTGGGCCGGGCCGGGTTCCGCGCCATGGTGGCGCTCGCGGCGTTCTTCGGACGGATACGCCCCGCGCACCGGCGGCGCCATGGCTACCTGGCCCCCTACCGGATGCACGCGGGCAACAACATGGCCATCACGGCCCGGCTGTACGAGGCCGTCGGCGGAATGCCGCGCCGCCCCTCGCCCACCGACCGGCTCTTCCTGAACCGGGTGCGGCGCCGCACGACGGCCATCGTCCACGCCCGCGACATGGTCGTGGAGAACTCCACCCGGCGGCTGCGCGCCTACGGGGTCGTCGGAACCGCCCGCTGGTACCTGGACAAGGGCCCGGGCCGCCACGGGGAGGACCCGCGCTGATGCTGGACGCCCTCGACCGCGCGCTGCGGCGCGACCCGCACCGGCCCGCCGTGCTCGGCACCACCCGTACCGGAGCCACGCGCACCAGGGCCACCCGGGGCGAACTGTCCGACCTCGCCGGCCATTACGCCGCCGCCCTGCACGCCCGGGGCCTGGAGCGCGGTGGCACGGTCGGTGTCGCGGTGCGGCCCGGGCCGCGCGCCCTGGCGGTGATGCTCGCCGCGCACCGCCTCGGGCTGCGGGCCGCGGTCCTGGACCCCGGGGCCGGCCCCGACGTCCTGCGGGCCCGGCTCGCCCTGGCCCGCCCCGACGTCGTACTCGCCGACGCGACCGCGCAGGCCGTCGCCGGATGGGCGCGTCCGCTGGCCCGCCGCGCCCGTCTCGCCCTGCCCGACCTGGCCGCGCTCGGCCCGGTCGCGACGGTCGGGCCCCGGCTGCCCGGCTGCGCCCCGGCGCTGGACGCCGGCCGCGCGGTGGTGCTGCCCCGGCCGGTGGACGAGGACGGCGACGCCGTCGTCGTCTTCACCTCCGGAACGACGTCCCGGCCCCGCGCGGTGGTCCACTCCCGCTCGTCGCTCGCCGCCGGGATGGCCACGGTGACCGGCCTGGTGCGGCCGGAGGCGGGCCTGCCCGTGCTCGGCGGGACGTTCTTCGTGCTGGTGCCGTCCCTGGCGAGCGGCGCGCCGGTCGCGCTGCCCGCCCGTTCGCCCCGCGTCCTGGCCCGGCAACTGCGCCGTCTGGAGCCGCGGGCCACGTATCTGACGCCGCCCGCGCTACGGGCGGCACTGGACGCGGGCGCCGGGTTCACCGGCCGGGTGTGGACCGGGTCGGCACCGGCCGGCGCCGGCCTGCTCACCCGGGTCAAGGACGCCGGCGCCGACGAGGCGTGGGGCGTGTACGCGCTCACCGAGCTGTTCCCCGCGGCTGCCGTCGAACAGGCGGACAAGGCCGCGTTCACCGCCGCGGGCGACCTCGTGGGCCGGCCGCTGCCGGGTGTCGAGGCGAGGACCGGGGCCGCCGGCGAGCTGCTGCTGTCCGGGCCGGCCGCCCGGCACCGCTACCTCGGCGAGGACCCCGATCCCTGGGTCGCCACCGGTGACCGGGCACGCCTGGCGGACGGCCGGATCGTGCTGGAGGGCCGCTGCAAGGACATGGTGCTCCGGCGGGCGGAGAACGTCTACCCGGGTCTGTACGAACCCGCCCTGCACGTGCCCGGGGTCGAACTGGCCCTGCTGGTGGGCGTTCCGGCCGGTGACGGCGACGAACGCCTCGTCGCCGTGGTCCAGCCCGCCCGGGGCGCCGACCACGGCCGGGTCCGCGCCGCCCTGGCCGGACCGCTGGAGCGGATGGGCACCGCACGGCCGGACGCGCTGCTGCTGGCCGACATCCCGTTGTCGGGCCGCTCGCTGAAGCCCGACCGGGCGGCCACGGCGCGGCTCGCCGCGACCCGGCTGGCCGGGGACCCCGAAGCGGGCACCGTGTCCCGGGCCTGGAACCGCCGGCCCCGGTTCCGCCGGCCGCAGGCCCGGCTCTCCGGGGCCGTCCCCGGGGCCGGGCTGCCCGGAGCCGCCGTTCGCGCGGCGGCGGGCCACCCGGCGGCGGCCTGTTCGTCCGAGGCGACCCCGCCGGACACCCGGCCGTCCCCCGGGGTCCGGCCCGGCGCGCCCGGGAGCGCCGGATGAGCGCCGTCCCGGTACGCCCCTGCCCCGGGTCCGCCGCCTCCGGTGCGGCCGACGCGCCCCGGACGGCCGCGGCCGCCCCCACCCCTGACGAGGAGTCGGCCGTCACCAGCTCCCCCTCCTCCCCGGCGGACCGCGCGGCCCGCCGCCGGGACCGGCGGGTCTACACCCGCTCCCACCCGGTCCTGTTCGCCCTGCTGGCAGCCACCCGCCGGCGTACCGTGACACGGTTCGGCGGGACGGTGCTCGTCCACGGCGCCCAGGCGTACCGGCAGGTCCTCACCCGGGTCCCGCTCGACCGGACGGCCGCCGGGACCACGGGGGGCGCCGCGCGGGAGCTGTCGGGCGGCGAGGGGCGGATGCTGTTCGACCAGCAGGGCGCCGGTCACCGCGACACCCGCCGGGCGGTCGCCGACAGCCTGGGGGCGGCCGGCGTGGCGCGGCTGCGGCCCGTGTGGCTGGAGGTACTCGACCGTCGCCTGGCCCCGCTGGGCCGGGGGCACGACGTCGACCTCGTGCCTCTGGCCCGGGAACTCGCCGGTGCCACGGTCCGCGCCCTGCTCGGCACCGCTGCCGACCCCCTCGCCGTCGCGGACGCGGCGGCCGAGGCCGCGGCCGCGGCCGTGCGCGATCACCTGCCCGGGCCCGGCGCACGCGGTGCCGCGCGGGCCGCCGCCGCGGCGACCGCCCGGCTCCAGTCCCTGCTCTCCCCGCCCGGCACGCGGACCGGGACGGAGAACGGTACGGACGCCGCTGCGGACGCCGGGCTGCGCGCCGTGCTCGCCGTCGCGGCGGTCAACACCACCGTCGCCGCCCTGCCCAGGGCCGCGGCCTGGTGCGCCGACGCCGGGCTGTGGGGCCAGGCGGCGGACGACCGGCTGCGGCCCGACCTGGTCGGGGAGCTGCTGCGGGTCACCGCCCCTTCCCCGCTGCTGCCGCGCGTCGCGGCGGCCGGCGCCGACACCACCGTGGACGGCTGCCCGGTGCGGGCCGGCGACCGGCTGATCCTGGTGGCCCGGCACGCGGCCGGTGCGCACAGCGACCCGCCCGACGCGCTGCGTCCGGCCTCCCCCGCCGTGGCCCGACTGGTCTTCGGGGCGGGCGCGCACGCGTGCCCCGGCGCCCGGCTGGCCCGGGCCCAGCTCGACGACACCCTCGCCGCCCTGGCGCCGTACCGCCCGTATGTCGTCCGCGCCCGTGCGGACCGCCGCGCCGCCCTTCCGGGCTGGCGCTCCCTCACCGTCCGGGCCGCCGCCGGCCGCGGGCTCCCGGAGGAGTCATGACCACCATCGCCGTGACCGGGGCCAGCGGCTTCTGCGGCTCCCACGTCGCCGCCACCGCCGCCGCCCGGGGTGCCGACGTGCTGTGCGTGGGCCGGCGGCCCGGACCCGTCGGCCGGCACGTGCCCTGGGACGCGGAGACGGCCGTGCCCGACCTGGCCGGCGCCGATGTCGTGGTGCACTGCGCGGCGGCCGTCGGCGACCCGGTGCCGGGCTCGCCGGCCGAGCGGACGATGCGCGCGGTCAACGTCGACGGCACGGCCCGGCTGCTCCGGGCGGCGGCGGGCCGCCCCGTGGTGTGGGTGAGCAGTGCCAGCGTGTACGCCCCGGGCGCCGGGCGGTCCCCGATCGGCGAGGACCACCCGGTGGGCGGGCAGCCGAACGCCTACGGGCGGACCAAGGCGGCCGGGGAGGCGCTGGCCCTGGCGGCCGGCGCGGTGGTGCTGCGGCCGCGGGCCGTGTACGGCCCGGGCGACCCGCACCTGGTCCCCCGGCTGCTCGCCCGGGTGCGCCGCGGTGTGCTGCCGCTGCCCGGCGCGGACGTCGAGCTGAGCCTGACGGCCGTGGAGAACCTCGCCGACGCGTGCCTGACGGCCGCCGGCTGGCCGCCGGGCGCCTACAACATCGCCGACCCCCGGCCGTACCGCCGGGACGAGACGCTCCGGTCGGTGGCCCGCGCCCACGGGGTGGCGGTACGGGTCCTGCACCTCCCGGTCCGGCTGGCGGCGGCGGCCGGCGCCGTCGCCGAGGCCGTCGCCCGGTCGCGCCCGGACACCGAGCCGGCCCTCACCCGGTACGCCGTGCGGCAGCTCGCGCACGGTGTGGTCCTCGACGTGGGCAGGGCCCAGGAGCAGGGATGGACGGCACGGCGCTGCCTCACCGACTACCTCGGTGGCCTCGGTGGCGGTGGGGGCGCGTCCCGGCCGTGGCCCCCCGCCCCGGGAGGCCGCCGGACCGGCACGTAGCGCAGCTCACGCCGGCCAGGTTGTGCAACTTGTTGCACAAGGACCGCGGGGTCGTCTAGAACTGGGACGACGACACCGCGCGAGGAAGGCGCCCCATGACCGCGACCCCCACCCCGGCCCCGTACCCGCACCTGCTCAGCCCGCTGGACCTCGGGTTCACGACCCTGCCCAACCGGGTCCTCATGGGCTCCATGCACGTCGGGCTGGAGGAGGCCGAGAACGGCTTCGAGCGCATGGCCGCCTTCTACGCGGCCCGCGCCCGGGGCGGCGCCGGCCTGATCGTGACCGGCGGAATCGCGCCGAACGAGGCGGGGCGCCCGTACGAGGGCGGCGCCAAGCTCACCACCGAGGAGGAGGCCGCGCGGCACCGGGTCGTGACGGACGCGGTGCACGCGGCGGGCGGGCGCATCGCGATGCAGATCCTGCACTTCGGCCGGTACGCCTACCACCGCGACCTGGTCGCGCCGAGCGCCCTCCAGGCGCCGATCAGCCCCTTCGTCCCCAACGAGCTGACCGACGCCCAGGTCGAGCGGACGATCGAGGACTACGTACGGGCCGCCGAGCTGGCCAGGTCGGCCGGGTACGACGGGGTCGAGATCATGGGCTCCGAGGGCTATCTGATCAACGAGTTCATCGCCGCCGCCACCAACCGCCGCGAGGACCGCTGGGGCGGTTCGTACGAGAACCGCGTCCGCTTCCCGCTGGAGATCGTCCGCCGCACCCGCGAGCGGGTGGGCGAGGACTTCATCCTCGTCTACCGGCTCTCCATGCTGGACCTGGTCCCGGGCGGGTCGTCCCTGGAGGAGGTCGTCGCGCTCGCCAAGGAGATCGAGGCGGCCGGCGCCACGATGATCAACACCGGGATCGGCTGGCACGAGGCCCGCATCCCGACCATCGCCACCTCGGTGCCGCGCGGCGCCTACAGCTGGGTGACGAAGAAGCTCATGGGCGCGGTCTCCGTACCGCTGATCACCAGCAACCGGATCAACACCCCCGAGGTGGCCGAGCGGCTGCTGGCCGAGGGCCGCGCCGACATGGTGTCGATGGCCCGTCCGTTCCTCGCCGACCCGGACTTCGTCGCCAAGGCCGCCGAGGGGCGCCCGGAGGCCATCAACACCTGCGTCGGCTGCAACCAGGCCTGCCTGGACCACACCTTCAGCGGGAAGATCACCTCCTGCCTGGTCAACCCGCGCGCCTGCCACGAGACCGAGCTGGTCCTGTCCCCCACCCGGCTGCGCAAGCGGATCGCGGTGGTCGGCGCCGGTCCCGCCGGGCTCGCCTGCGCGGTCTCCGCCGCCGAACGCGGCCACGACGTCACGCTGTTCGACGCGGCGGACCGGATCGGCGGGCAGCTCGACATCGCCAGGCGGGTGCCGGGCAAGGAGGAGTTCGACGAGACGCTGCGCTACTTCCGCACCCAACTGGAGCTGCGCGGTGTGGACGTGCGGCTGGGCATCCACGCCACGGCCGGGCTGCTCGCGGAGTACGACGAGGTCGTCGTCGCGACCGGTGTCACCCCGCGCACGCCCGCCATCGAGGGCGTGGACCACCCGTCCGTCGTCAGCTACCTGGACGTGCTGCGCGACGGGGCGCCCGTCGGCGAACGGGTGGCGATCATCGGGGCGGGCGGCATCGGGTTCGACGTCGCCGAGTTCCTCACGGACGGCGGCGAGGGCGCGAGCCGGGACGCCGAGACGTACTTCCGGCAGTGGGGCGTGGACACCGACTACACCGGGCGCGGCGGGCTGCGCGCGCCCGAGCGGCCGAGGCCGCCGCGCACCGTGCACCTGCTCCAGCGCAAGGCGTCCAAGGTCGGCGCGGGTCTCGGCAAGACGACGGGCTGGATCCACCGCACCGAGCTCAAGCACCGGGGCGTGACGATGGTCGCCGGGGCGGCGTACGAGCGGATCGACGACGAGGGCCTGCACATCACCGTGGACGGCGAGGCCCGCACCGTGCCCGTGGACACGGTGGTGCTGTGCGCGGGGCAGGAGCCGCGGCGCGAGCTGTACGAGGAGCTGGTGGCGGCCGGACGGCCGGTCCACCTCATCGGCGGCGCCGACGTGGCGGCGGAGCTGGACGCCAAGCGGGCCATCGACCAGGGGACCCGGCTGGCGGCCGGCCTGTGATCCGCCGTCCCTAGGATGCGGTCATGTCACTCCCGCACGCGATCCTCACCGCCCTGCTCGAGAAGCCGTCGTCGGGCCTGGAGCTGACCCGCCGCTTCGACCGGTCGATCGGCTACTTCTGGTCGGCGACGCACCAGCAGATCTATCGCGAGCTGGGGAAGCTGGAGCGGGCGGGGCACATCAGGGCCCTGCCCGCGCCGGTTCCGGCCAGGGGGCAGAAGAAGGAGTACGAGGTACTGCCCGAGGGCCGGGCGGAGCTGACCGCCTGGGTCCGCCGCAGCGAGGACCCCAGGCCCACCCGGGACGCCCTGCTGCTGCGTCTGCGCGCGGCGGCGGTGGTCGGCACCGAGGGGATGGCGGACGAGCTGGAGCGCCATCTGGCGCTGCACCGGCGGCAGCTCGACGAGTACGCCGACATGGAGCGGCGCCAGTTCCCGCCGGAGCGGGACACCGAGGCGGACCGGCTGCGCCATCTCGTCCTGCGCGGCGGGATCGAGCTTGAGCGGTTCTGGGTGGCGTGGCTGACCGAGGCGCTGGAGGGGCTCGGCCGACCGGATTGCTAATGGCAATCGTTTTCATATAGCGTGACCGCCACCGTACCGACGATGGAGGTCCCGCAGTCATGGCCGTACCCAAGCGGAAGATGTCCCGCTCCAACACCCGCCACCGCCGCGCCCAGTGGAAGGCGAGCACGCCCCAGCTGGTGACCGTCACGGTCGACGGCACGGCCCATCAGGTGCCGCAGCGCCTGGTGAAGGCCTACGAGCGCGGCCTGATCCACCCGGCGGGCTGAGACCCGGCGACCGGGCGGCCCCGCCGGCCCGCCGGCGCCGGCACCCCGCGCGGCCCGGGAGACCGCTCCGGGCCACCCCGAGGCGCCCGGTCCCGTCCGGATCCTGCGTGAACCCGGCCGTACGGGGCACCGGACCCGGTACGGCCCACGCCCGTGGCGGGCGGCGCGCGGCCGGTCACGGCATCGGCGTCCGCCGCGATCGGAGTGCGCGCGTGTCCGTCGACCTCGCCGGGTTCCTGGCCGTGGTGGTGCTCGCCTATGTGATCCCCGGCCCCGACTTCCTCGTGGTCGTCCGCTCGGCGGCCCGGCGGCGCGCCCTCGGGCTGGCGGCGGCCGCCGGGGCCCAGTGCGGACTGTGCGTCCACATGCTGGCCGCGGCGGCCGGGCTGTCCGCCCTCGCCACCACCTCGGCGGCCGCCTTCACCGCCGTCAAGCTGGCCGGCGCGCTGTACCTGGTGTACCTGGGCGTGCGGGCGCTGCGCGACGCGCGCCGCACGGTCGCCGCGCGCCCCGGGCGCCCCGGCCGCGACCGGACGGGACCGGACCACCGGGGCGTCCGGTCCCACTTCGCCGAAGGGCTGCTGACCAATGTGCTCAACCCCAAGGCGGCGCTGTTCTTCCTGAGCGTGCTGCCCCAGTTCGTGGACCGCGACGCCCCGCTGCCCGGGCAGATCCTCCTGCTCGGGCTGCTGGACGTCGCGGTCGGCGCGGTGTACTGGGCGGCCCTGGTGGCCCTGGCCGGCGCGGTGGGGCAGGCGCTCGACCGGCCCGCCGTTCGGCGGCGCTGGGAGCGGGTCACCGGGTGGCTGTTCATCGCCATCGGCTGCGGGGTCGCCACCAGCGGCTGACCGCCGGCCCGGCGCGGTGGCTCACGCCGCGGTGGCGGCCGCCCTGCGCCAGGCGGACTCCCGCAGCAGCCGCAGCCCGTTGAGGCCGACCAGGACGGTGGACCCCTCGTGGCCGGCGACGCCCAGCGGCAGCGGCAGGTGTCCGGCCAGGTCCCAGATCACCAGGGCGCCGATGCACACCCCGGCGATCACCAGGTTCTGCGTGACGAGCCGGCGGGCCCGCCGGGAGAGGGCCACCACCGCCGGGACGGTGGTCAGTTCGTCCCGCACCACGACGGCGTCGGCGGTCTCCAGGGCCAGGTCGGAGCCGGCCCGGCCCATGGCGACACCGCTGTGCGCGGCGGCCAGCGCCGGCGCGTCGTTGACACCGTCGCCCACGACGAGGGTGCGCTGCCCGGCGCGCTCCCACTCCCGTACCGCCGCGGCCTTGTCGGCCGGCAGCAGCCCGGCCCGTACGTCGGTGATGCCCGCCTCGGCCGCGACACGCCGCGCCGCGGGGGCGTTGTCACCGGTCAGCAGGGTGGGCGCGGACCCCGTGAGCCGGCCGAGCGCGGCGACGGCCGCCGGGGCCCCCTCCCGCAGCCGGTCGGCGATGCCGAGAACGGCCACCGGGGCCCCGTCGACGGTCACCACCACGGCACTGTGCCCGGCCTCCTCCACCTCGCTCACCACGCCGGAGACGGGATCCGGCGCCGTCCGCGCGGAGGCCCGGGACCCGGAGGCGGGAGCCGCGGTCGATGGCCGGCCGACCCGGACCTCACGGCCCCCGACGAGGGCACGCACCCCCCGGCCCGGCGCGGAGGAGAACTCCTCGGCGCGCCCCACCGGCAGGCCGCGCTCACGGGCGGCGGCCACCACGGCGCGGGCGAGCGGGTGCTCGCTGGGCAACTCCGCGGCGGCGGCCAGGGACAGGACGTCCTCCTCCGCCGGGGCGCCGGCCAGCAGCCGTACCCCGGCGACGCGCGGCGCGCCCTCGGTGAGGGTGCCGGTCTTGTCCAGGGCGACGCGGTCGACCGTGCCCAGCCGCTCCATCACCACGGCCGACTTGACGAGCACGCCGTGGCGGCCCGCGTTGGCGATCGCGGAGAGCAGCGGCGGCATGGTGGCCAGGACCACCGCGCAGGGGGACGCCACGATCATGAAGGTCATGGCCCGCAGCAGCGTCCCGGTGAAGTCCGCGCCCAGGGCGAGGGGCACGGCGAACAGCGCGAGGGTGGCGACGACGACACCGACCGAGTACCGCTGTTCGACGCGTTCGATGAACAGCTGGGTGGGCGCCTTGGTGGCGCTGGCCTCCTCGACCAGGGCGACGATCCGGGCGATGACCGAGTCGGAGGCGTCCTTGTCGACGCGCACCCGCAGCGCCCCGGTGCCGTTGAGGCTGCCCGCGAAGACCTGGTCGCCCGGGGTCTTGGGGGCGGGCAGCGGTTCACCGGTGATGGTGGCCTGGTCGACGTCGCTCGCCCCGTCGACGACGGTGCCGTCGGCGGGCAGCCGCTCCCCCGGCCGCACCAGGACGGTGTCCCCGACCCGCAGGGCGGCGACGTCGACCGGCTCCTCCCGCTCGCCGGCGAGCCGGACGGCCCGCTCGGGGGCGAGGTCCAGCAGACCGCGTACGGAGTCGGCGGTGCGGCGGGTGGCGAGCGCCTCCAGCGCGCCGGAGACCGCGAAGATCACCACGAGCAGGCCGCCGTCGAGGTACTGCCCGATCGCGGCGGCGCCCAGCGCGGCGACCACCATCAGCAGGTCCACGTCGAGGGACTTCGCGCGCAGCGCCTTCAGCCCCTCCCAGCCCGGCTCCCAGCCACCCGCGGCGTAGCACAGGGCGTACAGCGGTCCCCAGGCCCACGCGGGCGCCCCGGCGAGGTCGAGCGGGAGAGCGGCGAGGAAGGCCGCCGCCGACAGGGCGGCCCAGCGGACCTCGGGCAGCGCGGACAGCCTGGTCCTGCGGGTCGGGGGCGGGGCGGCGGCGGGCGGTGCCGGGAGCCGGGTGTCGAGTGCCGGGGAAACCATCGTCGGGCACACCTCTCGCGTCGAGGGCGGGAACGGCACCACCATAGCTGAACACATGAAGAGCTCTTCATCTGTGTGCGAGGGCCCGCGGCTACGATGATCTGCATGGGACATGGAGTACACGGTGAGATCACCCCCACCGCCCGCCTCGACGCGGAGTCGGCGGCCACCATCGCCGCCACGCTCCAGGCGCTCGCCACCCCGTCCCGGCTGATGATCCTCACCCGGCTGCGGCAGGGCCCCTGCGGAGTGACCGAGCTGGCCGAGGCGGTCGCCATGGAGCAGTCGGCGGTCTCCCACCAGCTCCGGCTCCTGCGGGCGCTGGGCCTGGTGACCGGCACACGCCAGGGCCGCCGGATCGAGTACAGCCTGTACGACAACCACGTGGCCCAGCTCCTGGACGAGGCCGTGTACCACATCGAGCATCTCCGGCTCGGCGCGCGCGACGTTCCCCGGCCCGCCGTGGATACTGGTCAGCCCTAGACCCACGACACCAAGGGGCGGGCATGGCCGACCAGTTGACGAACCGCCGGGCGCGGCACGCGGTGGTGATCGGCGGCAGCGTCGCCGGACTGCTCACGGCCCGGGTGCTCGCCGAGCACGCCGGGCGGGTCACCGTCGTCGAGCGGGACCACTACCCGGGCGAGCCGGCTCCCCGGGCGGGCGTTCCGCAGGGACACCACACGCACGTCCTGCTGGAGGGCGGCCTGCGGGCCCTGGAGGAGCTGCTGCCCGGGGTGACCGGCGAGCTGCGCGCGCAGGGCGCGCCCAGGGTCGGCATGCCCGAGGACATCGGCCACTGGGAGGCGGGCCGCTGGTACCGCCGCACGGCGGCGTCCGCCTACCTGTTCACCGGGTCGCGGCCGCTCCTGGAGGGGCTGATCCGCCGCCGGGTGCTGGCCGACCCGCGGATCGTGACCCTCCAGGGCACCGAGGCGGTGGGGCTGGCCGGCGACGCCGCCCGGGTGCGCGGGGTGCTGGTGCGCGAGCGCGGCGCGGGCGCCGCCGCGGGCGGGCCCGGCGGGGCGGAGCCGCGCGTCCTGGCGGCGGACCTGGTCGTGGACGCGTCCGGGCGCGGCTCGCGCGCCCCCGCGTGGCTGGCCGCCATCGGCGCCGAACCGCCGCACGAGGAGACGCTCGACACCGGTCTGGCCTACGCCTCCCGGCTGTACCGGCGGCGCGCGGGCGCCGACACCGACTGCGTCGGGTACTACTTCGTACCCGGCCCCGGCCAGCCGTACGGCGGTGTGGCGCTCCCCGTCGAGGGCGGACGCCACCTGGTGACCCTGTCCGGGCTGCGGGGCGGCGAACCGCCCACGGACGGGGAGGGGTTCGAGCGGTTCGCCGGGAAGCTGCCCCATCCGGTCCTGCGGGACTGGCTGGTCAAGGCCGAGCCGGAGTCCCCCGTGCACGGCTTCCGCCGCACCGCCAACGTCCGGCGCAGGTACGACCTCCCGGGGCGCCGTCCGGCCGGCTTCCTGGCGGCCGGCGACGCCCTGTGCACCTTCAACCCGGTCTACGGGCAGGGCGTGTCGGTCGCGGCGATCGGCGCGGTGGCGCTGCGCGACGCGCTGGCCGACCCGCGCCGTACGCCGTCCACCCGGCGCGTCCAGCGGGCCCTGTGCGCGGCGGCGGGTCCCGCGTGGGACATCTCCGCCGGGGCGGACCGGAACATGCCCGGCGCCGAGGGCGACGCGGTACGCGCCGGGCGGGCCGACCGGCCGGCCGGCTGGTACCTGCGGCGCGTCCAGGAGCGGGCCCCCGGTGACCCGCTGGTCGGCGCCGCGTTCCGGGCCGTGCTCTCGCTGACGGCTCCGGCGAGCGCGCTGTTCACGCCCGCGATCGTGCGCGCGGTGCTGTTCGGGCCGGTCCACCCGTCGCCGGCGGGACCGCCCCCGCAGCGGGAGGGCGACGAACCGGCCGGAGCCCTCAGGGCCGCATGACGACCTTGACCGCGCCGTCCTCCTTCTGCTGGAACATCCGGTACGCGTGCGGGGCGTCGGACAGCGGCACGTGGTGGGTGGCGAAGCCGTCCACGCCCAGCGGGTCCTCGTCGGTCAGCAGCGGCAGGATGTCGTCGGTCCAGCGCCGCACGTTGGCCTGCCCCATGCGCAGCTGGATCTGCTTGTCGAACAGGGTCATCATCGGCAGCGGGTCGGCGGCGCCGCCGTAGACGCCGCTCAGCGAGATGGTGCCGCCGCGCCGTACCAGCTCGATGGCCAGGTACAGCGCGGCCAGCCGGTCGGTGCCGGCCTTCTGGTGCAGCCGGGCCGCCCACGCCTTGGGGAGCAGTCCGGCCGCCTGCTGCTGGGTGCGGGCGAGCGGGCTGCCGTGGGCCTCGGTGCCGACGGCGTCGATCACGGCGTCGGGTCCCCGGCCCTTGGTGCGGTCCCTGACCGCCTCCAGGAGCTCGTCCTGGCTGTCGTGGGCGCCCAGGTCGAAGACCTCCACGCCCCGGTCCGCCGCGCGGCGCAGGCGTTCGGGCACCAGGTCGACGCCGATCACCTGGGCGGCGCCCTGGTGGAGGGCGATGCGGCAGCACATGTCGCCGATCGGGCCCAGTCCGAGGACCGCGACCGAGCCGCCGGGCGGGACGGCCGCGTACTGGACGGCCTGCCAGGCGGTGGGCAGGACGTCGGACAGGTACAGGAAACGGTCGTCGGGCGGGCCCTCGGGAACCTTGATCGGGCCGAACTGCGCCTGCGGGACGCGCAGGTACTCGGCCTGGCCGCCCGGTACGGAGCCGTACAGCCGGGAGTAGCCGAACAGGGCGGCGCCCATTCCCTCCTCGGTCACCTGGGTGGTCTCGCACTGGGTCGGCAGGCCGGCGGTGCACATCCAGCAGTGGCCGCAGGCGATCTGGAAGGGGACCACCACGCGGTCACCGGGCCTGAGCCCGGCCACACCGGCGCCGACCTCCTCGACGATGCCCATCGGTTCGTGCCCCAGGATGTCCCCCGGGCTCATGAACGGCGTGAGCACCTCGTACAGGTGCAGGTCCGAGCCGCACAGCGCGGTGGACGTGACCTTGATGACCGCGTCCGTCGGCTGTTCGATCCTCGGGTCGGGCACCGTCTCCACGCGCACGTCCCGCTTGCCCTGCCATGTCACGGCCCTCATCTCGCCTGTCCCTTCACCGGAATCCTGCGGGGGCGCCGCCCGGGTACCCGAGGCCAGGGGCGGTGAATCCGTTTTCGGTCAGAGTGCGGGCGGCTGCCCGGACGGCCCTTCCAAAGGGTTTAGACCAATGATAGGCATTGATCACCGACAGGGCGCACACGACTACGCTGAGCTAAGGAAATTGAGGGTTGAACATGGCTGAGTCCCACGCCCCCGCGGCACTGCCGCTCTACCTCCAGGTCGCCGCGGCACTCCGCGACGACCTCACCCAGCGGCGCATCGCGCCCGGCACCCGGCTGCCGTCCGAGCGCTCCCTGGTCCACCGGTTCCGGGTCAACCGGCAGACCGTGCGCAACGCGCTGCAACTCCTGCGCGAGGAGCGGCTGGTGGTCACCGAGCGACGGGGCACGTTCGCCGCGCCCGGGGGACCCGTGAGCCGGGGGCCGGTCCTCGCCCCCGCCCTGCTGCACTTCCCGTGCGGCCCGGGCGCCCCGGACGCCTCCGCCGTGACCAGCCTGGCCTGGGAACCGACCCCGCCGGAGCTCGCCGAGCGGCTGGGCCTGCGGCCCGGTGAGCGCTCGCTCGTCCACCGCCACCGGGTCCCGCGGGCCGGTGCCGCGGCGGACCCGGCGGCACAGGAGGCGCACTCCCGCTTCTCCCGGCACGCACTGGCCGAGGTGCCGGAGCTGGGCCGGTTGCTCCGTGCGGAGGACTGGCCGGACCGGCCCGACCTGCGGCTGCTGTACCACTGGATGCACCGGGCCGGGCTGCGGCTGACGCGCCGGGAGTCCATCGGCGTCAGCAGCGGCCCGGGCACGGCGGCCCGCCTGGCCGTCCACCGGGAGGTCTGCGACCAGCACGGTCATGTGCTGGAGGTCACCGACATCCGGTTCGCGCCGGACGCCGCCTGCTGGACCTACGAGTTCACGGCCTGACCGGTGCGCCGGCGCACCGGCCGGCGGCTCAGACGATGCCCTCGGAGATCTCCGCCTGCTCGCGGGCGGTGCCGTAGGGGGCGGGGGTGCCGTAGGAGCGGCGGGCCACGTACCACCAGACGCTGGACAGGGCGAGCACCGCGGCGAGGGCGATCACGGCGTAGTTCATCGAGTCGACGGTCACCGGCGACTTCTGCGGCAGGCAGAACAGGACCGTGACGAACGCGACCCAGACCACCGCCGTCCAGCCGATGGGCCGGCTCCAGCGCCCCAGGTTCCAGGGGCCGGGCTCGAAGCGGTCACCGGCCCGCAGCCGCAGGAGGACGGGGATGGCGTACGCGGGGGTGATGCCGATGACGTTGATGGCGGTGACCGCGCCGTAGGCGGTCGCCGAGTACAGCGAGGGCAGGGCGAGCACGCCGGCCACGGCCACCGAGAGCCACACCGCGTTGGCCGGGGTCTGGGTGCGGCTGGAGACCTTGCGCCACAGGGCGGAGCCGGGCAGCGCGTTGTCGCGGCTGAAGGCGAACACCATCCGGCTCGCGGCGGCCACCTCGGCGTTGCCGCAGAAGAGCTGGGCCACGATCACGACCAGCAGCAGGGCCGAGGCGCCGCCGGTGCCGAGCGCGTCGAGCAGGATCTGCGCGGGCGGCACGCCGGTGGCGCTGTTCCGGGTGCCCGCGTAGTCCTGGATCGCGAAGGTGAGTCCGGCCAGCAGTACGAAGCCGGCGATCCACGACACCCAGATGGCCCGGACGATGCCCTTGGCGGCCGAGACCGAGGCGTTGGAGGTCTCCTCGGACAGGTGGGCGGAGGCGTCGTAGCCGGAGAAGGTGTACTGGGCGAGCAGCAGGCCGACCGCCGCCACGTAGAACGGGCTGGCCCAGCCGGTGTCGTTGACGAACTCGGTGAAGACGAACTCGGCCGACTGGTGACGGTCGGGAACCACGACCAGGGCGCCGACGATGACGGCGACACCGGCCAGGTGCCACCAGACACTCACCGAGTTGAGCAGGCTGACCAGGCGGACACCGAAGAGGTTCAGCACGGCGTGCAGCAGCAGGACGCAGAGGAAGATGACGAACGTCGAGCCGGGCGTGGGCGCGAAGCCGAACTGGAGGTTGAGGAACGCGCCGGTGAACAGCGCGGCGCCGTAGTCGATCCCGGCGATCGCCCCGAGCAGGCCCAGCAGGTTGAGCCACCCGGTGTACCAGCCCCAGCGGCGCCCGCCGAGCCGGTCGGCCATGTAGTAGAGGGCTCCGGAGGTCGGGTAGGCGCTGGTGACCTCGGCGAGCGCCATGCCGACGCACAGCACGAACAGGCCGACGCCCAGCCACCCCCACATCATCACCGCGGGCCCGCCGGTGCCGAGCCCGAAGCCGTACAGGGTCATGCAGCCGGAGAGGATGGAGATCACGGAGAAGCTGATGGCGAAGTTGCCGAAACCGCCCATGCGGCGGGCCAGCACCGGTTGGTAGCCGAGCTCTCTCAGCCGCTGCTCTTCGTCCTTGGGCGGTGCCGGCTCTTCCGGACCGGCCCACAGGGTGCGGGACATGGCGGTGTTACCTCCGGGTGGGGACGACGGGAAGGAGCGACGGTGCGGGTCGTGCGGGAGCGGGTGCCGGAGTCCCGGTGGCGCCCGCGGGCGCGGTCAGCCGTCCGGGGCGGCGCTCAGGCACCGGCCGCGGGCGCGCGCGAACACTTCCTCGGCCAGCGCGCGGTCGCCGGGGTCGCGGGTGCGGTACGCCCAGGGCTGCGGGGTGTAGTACGGGCCGAGGGCCGCGAAGACCCGGGCGGCGTCGCCGAACCGGAGGGCTCCCCACAGGGCGTGCGCCAGGTGGTTGAGGTCCAGCAGCGAGGAGGTGGCTGGCACGGCGTGGTCGAACCAGGTCAGCAGCGCCCGCAGGGCGTCGCGGGTCGCGTCCTCGGCGACCCAGTGCAGGTCCAGGGCCCTGTCCTGGCCGCGCTCGCGACGGTAGCGCTCGACCCTGAGATACAGCGGGAGGACGTGCAGGGCGGATCCCGGCGGTGCCGAACCGGCGGCCCACTGGACGAAGTTGACCGCCTCGGACAGCGAGCCGGCCCCCGGCCCCGGCCGGCGCGCGTAGAGGAACTGCAGCATGCGGTGGTACGCCTCGCGGTTGTGCGGGTCCCGTTTGTCGGCCTGGGCCAGCAGGCCCCAGGGGCCCGCCGGCAGTAACGGCCCGGGCGGGCGCATCCGGTGCTCCGCCATGCTCTGCTGGTCGTCCAGCACGGCGAGGGCCAGCAGGCACACCCAGGGCACCGGGTCGTCGGGGGCCGCGTCGGCGGCGGCGCGACAGGCGTCCCAGGCCCGCCGCCAGAGCTCACCGGTGCTCGGGTGCCCCTCGCGGTGGCCGCGTACGGCGCGCTCCACGGCGACCCTGGCGTGCATCACGGCCGCCGCCACGCTGTGCGGTTCCTCCGCCCGCCAGGCCCGCACCACGTCGGAACCGGCGGCGACGGCGGCCAGCACCTGGGTGCGCTGGGTCCACAGCGCCCAGTCGGAGGTGCCCGCCAGCAGCTGGGCCATCGACACCCAGCGCCCGGTGCGCAGGTCCTGCACCACCGCGCGCAGCGCGGCGTCGTGGCCCGCGGGGTGGTAGACCGGCCGGAACTCGGGACCGGGCATCAGCCCGTCCCGTCCGGGGTGCGGGGCCGGCGGGCGGGACGCGCACGGCAGGCCGGTGGCGGTGTGGTGGTCATGGGTCCTCTGAGCGGGGGGTGTCGGCGTACCGGCGGCGGGCCGCCGTGCTGCGGCCAGGCCGGTGCCACAAGAGAGACCGAACTCGGGGGTGGTCACATGGCGTTGATCGGCGATCACTATAGAGCGCTCTGGACCGCGGCGGTCCACTTTCATAAAAGATCGTAACTATCCGGCCAGTTTCGGAAGTTGAGATGTCATCGGACAGCACCGCGCCTTGACGCCGCCGCCGAGCTGCCGCAGGCTTCCGTGCGGCGATCAAGGTCTTCCGATCGGCACCTTCGGCGTTTTCCGAACGAGGTCGACCCGACCGGACGGGAGTGGGCGATGACGGGCCCTGTGCTGGCCGTCGACCAGGGCACTTCGGGCACCAAGGCCCTGGTCGTGTGTCCGGAGCGGGGTGTGATCGGATCCGGGGCCGCCGCGGTGCGCCCCCGGTACCTGCCGGGCGGCCGGGTGGAGGTCGGCCCCCGCGAGCTGCTCGACTCGGTCCTGGCCGCCGGGCGCCGGGCGCTGGCCGAGGCCGGTGAACCGGTCATCGCCGTGGGGCTGGCCAACCAGGGCGAGACGGTCCTGGCGTGGGACCCCCGCACCGGCCGGCCGCTCACCGAGGCGATCGGATGGCAGGACCGCCGGGCGGCGGAGCTGTGCGCCGGACTCGCCCCGCACGCCGACCTGTTGCGCCGGACGACCGGGCTGCCGCTCGACCCGTACTTCGCCGCCCCCAAGATGGCGTGGATACGCCGCCACCTGACCCGCGAGGGCGTGGTCACCACCAGTGACTCCTGGCTGGTCCACCGGCTGACCGGGGCGTTCGTGACGGACGCGGCGACGGCCGGGCGCACCCAGCTGCTCGACCTGGACGGTGTGGAGTGGTCGCCCGCCGCCCTGGAGGTGTACGGACTGTCCGGTGAGCGGCTGCCGCGGATCGTCGACTCGGCCGGGCCGGCGGCGGGCGCCACCTCGGCGTTCGGCACCGGCGAGGTGCCCCTGACCGGTCTGCTGGTGGACCAGCAGGCGGCCCTGTTCGCCCAGGGCGCGACCGGGCCGGGCGCCGCCAAGTGCACCTACGGCACCGGCGCGTTCCTCCTCGCGCAGACCGGTTCCCGCCCCCGGCGCGGGACGTCCGGGCTGGTCAGCTGTGTGGCGTGGCGGCTCGCCGGACGGACCAGCTACTGCCTGGACGGGCAGGTGTACACGGCCGCGTCCGCGGTGCGCTGGCTCACCGACCTGGGCGTGATCTCCGGCGCGGCGGACCTGGACCCGGTCGGTGCCTCCGTACCGGACGCCGGCGGCGTCACCTTCGTACCGGCGCTGGCCGGGCTCGCGGCGCCGTGGTGGCGCGGCGACCTGCGCGGCTCGCTGACCGGACTGGGCCTGGACACCACCGCCGGGCACCTGGTGCGGGCGCTGTGCGAGGGCATCGCGGCCCAGGTGGTGGAGCTGGCGCGGGCGGCCGCCGCCGACCTCGGCACGCCGCTGGAGTCCCTGCGCGTGGACGGCGGACTGACCCGTTCGGCGCTGCTCATGCAGACCCAGGCGGACCTGCTGCAACTGCCCGTGGAGGTGTCGGCGCTGCCGGACGCCACCGCGCTGGGCGTGGGCGCCCTCGCCCGGCTGGGCCTGGATCCGGCGCTCCCGCTGCAGCGGGTGATCCCGGAGTGGAGACCCGCCGCCGTGTACGAGCCCCGCGTCCCGGCGGACCGGGCGGCCGAGCGGATGGACAGGTTCCGTGCGGCGGTGGCCGCCCTGCCGGGCCCCACGCCATGACGCTCACCACGGCCGGCCCGCTGCCCGCCGACCCGTACGACGTGGTGGTCGTCGGCGCCGGGGTGGTGGGTTCGGCCATCGCCCGGGAGCTGGCCCGCCACCCGGTGCGCACCGCGCTGGTGGAAGCGGCGGACGATGTCGGGCAAGGCACGTCGAAGGCCAACACCGCGATCCTGCACACCGGTTTCGACGCGGTGCCCGGCTCGCTGGAGGCCCGCCTCGTACGGGACGGCCGGCGGCGGCTGGCCGCCTACGCCGCGTCCAGCGGCATACCGGTCGAACCGCTGGGGGCACTGCTGGTCGCCTGGGACCGGGAACAGCTCGCCGCCCTGCCCGCGCTGGTCCGCAAGGCCGAGCGCAACGGCTGCCACGACACCCGGATCATCGGCGCCGCCGAACTGCGCGCCCGCGAACCGCGTTTGGGACCGGGGGCGCTCGGCGCGCTCGACGTGCCGGGCGAGAGCGTCATCTGCCCCTGGACGACCACCCTGGCCTACGCGACACAGGCCGTGCGCGCGGGCGTCGACCTGCATCTGAACTGCCGGGTGGAGGCGGTCACCGGCTCGCACGAACTGGCCACCGGCCGGGGCGTCCTGCGCACCCGCTACCTGGTCAACGCGGCCGGCCTGTACGCCGACGAGCTCGACCGGCGGCTCGGGCACGAGGACTTCACCGTGACTCCCCGGCGCGGCCAGCTCATCGTGTTCGACGCGTTCGCGCGCGGCCTGGTCCGCCACATCCTGCTGCCGGTGCCGACCGCGCTCGGCAAGGGCGTGCTGGTCTCCCCCACCGTGCACGGCAAGGTGATGCTCGGCCCGACGGCCGAGGACCTGGGCCCCGGCGACAGGACGGCCACCGAGTCCACGGCGGAGGGCATCGCCTACCTGCTCGAGCGGGGCCGGCGGATCCTGCCGGAGCTGTTGGCGGAGGAGGTGACCGCGGTGTACGCCGGGCTGCGCGCCGCGACCGGGCACGACGACTACCGCATCACCTGCCACCCCGGGCAGCGGTACGTCACGGTCGGCGGCATCCGCTCCACCGGCCTGACCGCGTCCATGGCCATCGCCGCCCAGGTGACCGGGCTGCTGGCGGACGCCGGGCTGGAGCTCGGGGCGCCCGCCGAGGTGCCCGCGGTGACGATGCCCAACCTGGGCGAGGCGTTCGACCGCCCCTACCGCAGCGCGGAGCGCATCGCCGCCGACCCGGAGTACGGCGTGGTGGTGTGCCACTGCGAGCGGGTCACGCGCGGCGAGATCCGCGACGCGCTCGCCAGCACGGTCCCGCCCGCCTCGCTGGACGGGCTGCGGCGCCGCACCCGGGCCCGGGCCGGCCGGTGCCAGGGGTACTCCTGCGGGGCGGCCGTGCGGGCGCTGTTCGAGGGAGGCCCGCGGTGAACCGCCGTACCAGGGTGGTGGACGTACTGGTGGTCGGCGCCGGGCCGGCCGGGCTCGCCGCCGCCGCGCGGCTGGCCGCCACCGGCGTGGGCACGGTGGAGGTGCTGGAGCGCGAACGGCACCCGGGGGGCGCGCTGCGACACTGCCACCGCTCCGGGTCGGCACTGCGGGAGCCGCCCCGGACGGTGGGCGGCCCGGGTCTCGCACGGCACCTGGCCGGCGCGGCGGTGGCGGCGGGGGCGGTGGTGCGGACCGGTGTCACCGCCACCGGCTGGGCCGGCGCGCTCACCCTGGACACGACGAGCCCGGCCGGGCTGGAGCGGATCACCGCGCGGGCGGTGGTGCTGGCGACCGGCGCCCGGGAGCGTCCGCGCAGCGCCCGCCTGGTACCCGGCACCCGCCCGGCCGGGGTGTTCACGGCCGGCGAGCTCCAGCAGGCCGTGTACCTGTACGGGCAGGACGTCGGCACCCGGGCCGTGGTGGTCGGCGCGGAGCCGAGCGCCCGGCACGCGGTCCGGGCGCTCGGCCGGGCCGGCGCCGAGGTGGCCGCGCTGGTCACCACGGAGCCGTGGCCGCGCCCCGGGGCGTTCGCGCCGGGGCGGCTCGTGGCACCGGTCCCGGTGCTCGGGCGGACGCAGGTGACCGGACTGCTGGGCCGGGGGCGGCTGTCGGGAGTGCGGCTGCGGCACGCCGGCGGGCGGGAGACGACCGTGGCGTGCGACACGGTGGTGTTCACCGGCGACTGGATCCCCGAGCACGAACTGGCCCGGCACGGCGGGGTGGCGCTGGACCCGGGGACGCGCGGCCCGGCGGTCGACGCCGCGCTGCGCACCTCGGCGACCGGGGTGTTCGCCGTGGGCGACGTCCTGCACGGTGGTGAGGGCTCCTCCCGGGCCGTCACCGAGGGCCGGGCGGTGGCGGCCGGGGTGCTCGCCCACCTGTCCGGGGCGGCGCCGTGGCCGGGGAGCCGGGTGGCGGTGGTGGTGGACGAGCCGCTGCGGTGGGTGGCGCCCAACCTCACCGGCGCGGTGCCCGGACGGTTCCTGGTACGGGCCGGCCGGCGCCTGGTCCGGCCGGTCCTGGTGGCCGCTCAGGACGGCGTACCGCTGTACCGGCGGCGCCTGCCCGGCACGCTCACACCGTCCCGCTCGGTGTCGCTGCCCGGCGCCTGGGTGGCCGGGGCCGACCCGGCGGGCGGCCCGGTGCGGATCGGGGTGGGCCCCTGACGGCGGCGTTCCGTCACCCTCCCAGTCCCGCGGCCGAGGCCGCGCGGGTGAGCACGTCCGTGAGCATGGCCGGGGTCAGCCGACCGGTGAAGGTGTTGCGCTGGCTGACGTGGTAGCAGCCGAACAGTTCGAGGTCCGCCCCCCCGTCGGTGGCCGCCAGGGTCACCCGGGCGCCGTGCGCGAAGGCGGGCCGGGGGCGCGGCACCGCCCAGCCGGCGGCGGTCAGCGCGGGCAGCACCGCCTGCCAGCCGAAGCCGCCCAGCACCACGGCCGCGCGCACGGTGGGCCGCAGCAGCCGCAGCTCACCGGCCAGCCAGGGGCGGCAGGTGTCACGCTCCTGGGGGGTGGGCCTGTTGGCGGGCGGGGCACAGTGGACCGGGGCGGTGACCCGTACCCCGTACAGGCGCAGTCCGTCGTGCGCGTCGGTGGCCTCGGCCTGGCTGGCGAGGCCGGTCTCGTGCAGGGCCGCGTACAGGACGTCGCCGGAACGGTCGCCGGTGAACATCCGTCCGGTGCGGTTGCCGCCGTGGGCGGCGGGGGCGAGGCCGACGATCAGGAGCGCGGCGTCGTCCGGTCCGAACCCGGGGACCGGCCGGGCCCAGTAGTCCCAGCCGGTGTACGCCCGGCGGCCCTCGCGGGCGACCTGCTCGCGCCAGGCCACCAGACGGGGGCAGGCCCGGCAGTGGGTGACGCGTTCGTCGAGCCGGGGCACCGACGGCGCCCCGGCCGCCTCACGCTCGGGGAAACCGGGGTCCTCGGGGTCCCCGGGGCGGTCGGGGTGCGGGCCGGGGTGGTGGGGGTGCGGGCCGGGTGCTTCGGACATCGTGTTCCGGTTCCCTCGCTCGGGGTGGTCCATTCGGCCCGCCGGAACCGGGGGCCGGGCGGCGGCCGGCGGGCAGACTGGCCGGTATGACGGTGAAGCGAAGTGCGGGTCTGCTGCTGTTCCGTACCCGGGAGGGCCGCCTGGAAGTGCTCATCGCCCATATGGGCGGGCCGTACTGGGCCTCGCGCGACGCCGGGGCCTGGTCGATCCCCAAGGGCGAGTACGAGCCCGGTGAGGCCGCCGAGGCCGCGGCGCGCCGGGAGTTCGCCGAGGAGCTGGGGCTGCCGGCCCCGGACGGCGAGCGGGTGCCGCTCGGGGAGGCGCGCCAGGCGAACGGCAAGCTGGTCACGGTGTGGGCCGTCGAGGGGGACCTCGATCCGGCGCGGGTGGTGCCGGGCACGTTCAGCATGGAGTGGCCGCGCGGATCGGGCGTGTCCGTCGAATTCCCCGAGGTGGACCGGGTGGCGTGGCGCACGCCCCGGGAGGCGGCGCCGCTGCTGGTCCGGGGCCAGGAGACCTTCCTGGCGCGGCTGGAGGAGTACCTGTCGGGACGGGCGTCCCGGTAGCCCCGGGCGCCCGGGCCGGCCGACGCGGACCGAGGGCGTTGTCAGTGCCGTGCGCCAGAGTGGGAGGCCCCAACAGGTCGACAGGGAGCCAGAGATGACCACCACGCTGACCACCGACGAGCGCGCCGCGGCCCAGGCCTACGTACGTCTGGTCGAGACCGCGCAGGCCGTGCTCACCGATCCGGCGCTCGCCCCCCTGGCGGCGGCGTATCTGTCCTCGCCCATGGCGGAGGCGGACAGGGCCCTGCGCGCCGCCGGCCTGTCGGGCAACGAGGCCCGGCTGCTGCGCCTGGTCTCGGCGCTGCGCGCCCCGGACACCGGGCACGGATGACGACCCGCGGCGCCGCCCGCGGCCGGTGCGGCCCCGGTCCGCGTCCGCCGGTGCGCCCGGGGCGCGGGGCACGCCCACCGGCTCCGCCCGGACCGGCCCGGCCCCCCGGCCGGGAGGGCGGGGGCGACGGATGGTCGCGGCGGCCGTCCCCGTCTGCGCCACCTGCCGCGCGCCGTTCCCCCGCCCGGGTACGGGTGGGCCCGCTCCGGTCGGGGCGGACCGGCGCCCCGCGGCGCCGGTCCGGGTGGGCCCGGCGGCGCGACACGCCGTGGGCCGGGCACCGGGCCGGGCCGCGGCCGGCATGGCGCACCGGCTCGGCGGGCCGGACTCTCCTGGGGGAACCCGCAGACCCACGAGGGAGCGACATGCCACTCACGCGCCGAGCGCGCGTCTCGGACCATCGCGCCATCGTCGAGTGCGTCCAGCGGTGGTGGGACGGCGCGCGTACCCCGGCCGAGTCCCGCGATCCGGCACTGACGCTGCCCAGGCTCTTCTGCGCTGTTTCGGCGGGACGAGTCTGGTGGTCGAGGACATCACGGGGGTCAGGGCGTTCCTGATCGGTCTGCACTCCGCCGACAACCCCGCGGAGGCGTACATCCACCTGGTCGCGGTGGATCCCGGGCTGCGCGGCCAGGGGCTGGCGCGGGGCATGTACGCGGCCTTCATGACCCGGGCCGCGGCGGCGGGGCGGCACGAGGTGCGGGCGCCGACCTCACCGGGCAACGCCGGCGCCCTGGCGTTCCACCGGGCCATGGGCTTCAGCCCGGAGAAGGGCGACCGGGAGATCGAGGGGCTGCCGGTGCACAGCGACCACAACGATCCGGGACAGGACCGGGTCTGCTTCCTGAAGGAGCTCCCTGTCCAGGTCCGCTCTGCGGCGTCCGGCCGCCCGTGGGCGCCGCGGCCCGCCCGGCGGCCGGACGACGCCAGGTCACCGGCGCTGCCCGGGAACCGGCCGGCCCGCTCCGTCCAGCTCCGCGACGCCGCGCCGTTCATGTCATACGATCATGGGCAGTGGTCGCCCCACCGGCACCGCCCCGCGCCCATGGAGGTCAAGCGTGTCCAGGACTACCGACGGCAAGCGCGTCCACCGCACCCCCCGCGACCTCACCGCCGCCTGTGCCGCCGCGGCCGCGCTGGTGCTGGCGGCCGGCTGTTCCTCCGGCGGGGAGGGCCCCGGCGAGGCGGCCGGCGGAGTGCCCGTGGTGGAGAAGGGGAAGCTCACCACCTGCACCCACCTGCCCTATCCACCGTTCCAGTTCGAGCAGAACGGCAAGGTCGTCGGCTTCGACGTGGCGCTGGTGGACCTGGTGGCGAAGAACCTCGGAGTCGAACAGAAGATCCTCGACACGCCGTTCGAGAACTTCAAGACCGGCGCCTTCCTCAACTCCGGCGAGTGCGACCTCGCCGCCGCCGGTATGACCATCACCGACGAGCGCAAGAAGAACGTCGACTTCTCCGTCCCGTACTTCGACGCCACACAGGCGCTGCTGGCCACCAGGAAGAGCGGCGCGACGACACTCGCCGACGTCAGGAGCGGGAAGCTGAAGCTCGGCGCGCAGGCCGAGACCACCGGCGAGAGCTACGCCAAGAGCCAGGGATTCGACCCGGTGGCGTTCGAGAGCTCCGACGCCGTCCTCAACGGGCTGCGCACCGGCCAGGTCGACGCGGTGGTCATCGACTACCCCGTGGTCCAGGGCTGGCTGAAGGACAAGGCCAACGCCGGCGCGTTCGCCGTGGGCCAGAACATCGAGACCGGTGAGCAGTACGGCTTCTCGGTGAAGAAGGGCAACGACAAGCTCCGGGCCGCCATCGACAAGGCGATCAAGGACGCGCGGGCCGACGGCACGTACAAGAAGCTGTACGAACAGTGGATCGGCCCCATGCCCAAGGGCCGGTCGTGACCTCTCGCGTGACCCGGCGCCAGCGGCGCCGCATCGGGCAGGGCGTGCAGTACGCCGTGTTCGCCGCCGTGGTGGCGCTGATCGCCGTCAAGGCCGACTGGGACCGCCTGCGGAACCAGTTCGCGCAGGCGGACCTGGCCGAGCAGCTCTTCCCCGACATCATCACCACCGCGCTGCGCAACACGGTCGTCTACACCCTCTCCGGTTTCCTGTTCGGCCTGGTGCTCGGGCTGGTCATCGCGCTGATGCGGTTGTCGTCGGTCGCGCCGTACCGGTGGGTGGCGAGCGTCTACATCGAGCTGTTCCGGGGCCTGCCCGCCCTGCTGATCTTCATCTTCGTTGGTGTGGCGGTGCCGCTGGCGTTCCCGGGGACGGAGATCCCGGGCGGCACGTACGGCAAGGTGGCGCTCGGCCTGGGGCTGGTCGCCGCCGCGTACATGGCCGAGACCATCCGGGCCGGCATCCAGGCCGTGCCCAAGGGTCAGATGGAGGCGGCGCGGTCGCTGGGCTTCTCCCACGGTCGCGCCATGGTGTCGGTGATCATTCCGCAGGCGTTCCGGATCGTCATCCCGCCGCTGACCAACGAACTGGTCCTGCTGTTCAAGGACTCCTCGTTGGTGCTGTTCCTCGGCGTCACCCTGGAGGAGCGCGAACTGACCAAGTTCGGCCGGGACCTGGCCAGTCAGACCGCCAACTCGACGCCCATCCTCGTCGCCGGTTTGTGCTACCTGCTGGTGACGGTTCCGCTGAGCTTCGTGGTGCGCCGCCTCGAGGCCCGTGCCGCGAAGGCGAAGTGAGGGACGCGATGCGCGAGGAAACGGGCGGGTACCTGGGCAAGGGCCGGGGAACGACGGCGGGGGACGCCGGGCGGCCGGAGATCGAGGTCCGGGACCTGCACAAGTCGTTCGGCGACAACGAGGTGCTGCGCGGCATCGACCTGGAGGTCGCCGCCGGGGAGGTGGTCTGTGTCATCGGTCCCTCCGGCTCCGGCAAGTCGACGCTGCTGCGGTGCGTGAACCTGCTGGAGGAGCCGACGGCGGGCCGGGTGTTCGTCGGCGGGACCGAGGTGACCGACCCGGACGTCGACATCGACGCCGTACGCCGCCGTATCGGCATGGTCTTCCAGCAGTTCAACCTCTTCCCGCATGTGACCGTGACCGAGAACCTGGTCCTCCCGCAGCGGCGGGTGCTGCGGCGCGGCAAGGAGGAGGCGGCGAGGACCGCCCGGGAGAACCTGGCGCGCGTCGGTCTGGCCGACAAGGCGGACGCCTACCCGGCCCAGCTCTCCGGCGGGCAGCAGCAGCGGGTGGCGATCGCGCGGGCGCTGGCCATGGGGCCGGAGGTGATGCTCTTCGACGAGCCCACCTCGGCGCTGGACCCCGAGCTCGTCGGGGACGTGCTCGCCGTCATGCGGATGCTGGCCGCCGAGGGCATGACCATGATGGTGGTCACCCATGAGATGAGCTTCGCCCGCGAGGTCGCCGACCGGGTGGTCTTCATGGACGACGGACGGATCGTCGAAGAGGGCCCGGCGGCGCAGGTGGTGGGCGACCCCCGGCACGAACGCACCCGGCACTTCCTCACCCGCATCCTGGACCCGGCCGCCGCCGAACCGCCCCGCGGCGACTGACCCTCGGGCGCCGGCCCTCCCCCGGCCAGGTGAACCACCGGCCGGCGGCCCCGGCCGGTGGGCGCGTCGCCGCCGCGAACGACCACATTGGTCATATTTTCTGCTGCTATGCGATTCACGGGAACGGTTCTCCTGCCGGTGCTGTGCGCGATGAGCCTCGGGGCGGCTCCGCCGGCGCCCGGGGCACAGGCGGCGGACGCGATCGGCAACCCGCTGGCCGGGAACCACGGCTTCGGCGTCATGACCCACGGGAACGCGCTGCTGGCCGGTACGGCGGCGGAGGGCACCGTCGCGGTGGGCGGCGACCTGGCCTTCGGGCCGGGCTACGACATCGCGCGCCGCTCGGCGGGCACTTTCGTCGCGCCCGGCGACTCGCAGCCCTCGGCGCTCCTGGTCGGGGGCGGTGTCGACTTCACCGGAAGCGCCGCGAACGGCGTCGTCAGGGTCCTGGGCGACGGGTACGTCAAGATCGGCGACCTGGACGGCAGCGCGGCCGTGGACACCGATGCCGACGGCGCCGCGGTCAACACCCGGGTCGTCCCCGCCCGCGCCGGCTACGACGGTGTCCCGCGCATCGAGCTGTCCACCCCGCAGCCGGCCGCCTCGGTGAGCCGGGCACGCGGCCTGCCGGACTTCGACGCCCTCTTCGCCACCCACCGGGAGCGCGCCGACCGGCTCGCCCGGTGCCCGGCGACCGTTGTGGTGGGCGACGGCGGCGCCGTGCGGCCGGTCGCCGGCCGGACGAATGTGCTGCGCCTGACCGGCGCGGAGCTGGCCGGCACCGGGACGCTCACCTTCGAGAGCCGGCCGGCCGCGACGGCACCGCTCGTGGTGGTGGTCGACACCCGGGGCTCGGGCGGCGAGCTCTCCTGGCGTGCGCCCGAGATGAGGGGCCTCGGCGAAGCCGACGCCCGGTACATCCTGTGGGCCTTCCCCGACGCCACCGCGATCACCCTGAGGGCGGGCGCGACGCTCCGGGGCAGTGTCTACGCGCCCCGGGCGCACCTGACGGACCTGAGCCCGGCAGCCGTCGAGGGCGACGTGGTGGTGCGTTCGCTGGCGGCGGGGCGGCTCGCCGGGGCGCGGGGCGGCGCCGTGGACGCCGGTGAGATGCGCCGCGCGCCGTTCGCCGCGCGGCTGGAGTGCGGCACGGGCACCGCTCAGGACCCGGCCACCGGTGCCGGCACCGGCACCGGCACCGGCACCGACGGGAACGGGAACGACGGGGACGACGGGCACGGGAACGGTGACGCGGCGGCCTCGCGGACGCCCGGCGCGCCGGCCCACGGACTCCGGCCGCCGGCGCGCGACGTCCCGACCGCCACCGCGTCCACCACCGCGCTCGCCACCGAGTCCGCCGTCCCACCGTCCCCGGAGGCGAACGACACCACGCCGCCCCCGTCCGGCGCCGTGCCGCCGGCGGACGGCCCCGGCCCGGAGGACACCGGGCCGGCCGCCGGTGCCCTCCCCGCGGCGGACGGCCCGGCCACCGCGTCCGTCCCGGCCGGCGAGATCGCCGACACCGGGTCGCGGTCCGTCCTGTGGCTGCTCGCCGCCACCGCCGCGGTGCTCGTCACCACCGGCACCGTCCTCACCACCACGGTGTCCCGGCGCCGCCGGCGCACCGGTGGCTGAGCCGTTCGCCCGGCAGCCATACATGTGGGAACGGCGGGTACCCGAACCGCCTCCCGCAGGCCGACGAGGAGGACGGAACACCGTGAGGAATCACCCGCAAGACGCCGCCCAGCCAGCCAGCCCGGCAGAGCCGTCCGGACTGCGACTGGCCGGCGGGAAGGCGGTGGCGGGCGCCGCCGAAGGGCCGCCCCCGGCCGCCCGCCCGGGCGCCGAGGCGACGGACGCAGCCGGGCTGCCCCCGGACCGCACCCAGGCCATTCTGGAGGCCACCAAGCAGGTGGCGGCGCTGCTCAAGAGCGCGGGCCACCCCTTCGCCCTGGCCGGCAGCGTCGCCGCGTACGCGCACGGTGTGCCCAAGAGCCTCCAGCACGACACGGACTTCGCCATTCTGCGCGAGGACGCCGGGGCGGTGACCGAGGAGCTGGAGAAGGCCGGCATCCAGGTCCGGGTACCGCCGGAGGACTGGCTGATCAAGGCCCGGTGCTACGGCGAGGAGATCGACCTGATCTTCGAACTGGCCCGGCACCCGGTGACCCCCGAACTCCTCGGCCGCGCCCAGACGCTGCCGGTGGACTCGGTGCGCATGCCGGTGCTGGCGCCGACCGACCTGCTGGCCAGCCTGCTGGCCGCGTTCTCCGAGCACCACTGCGACTTCGGAGCCGTACTCCCGATCGCGCGGACCCTGCGTGAGAAGATCGACTGGGACCTGCTGCGCGCGGAGAGCGAGGGGTCCCCGATGCCCGAGGCGTTCCTGTTCCTGCTGGAACGCCTGAACGTCATCGACCCACCGGAGGCATCGTCATGAGCGCCGCCGACACCGCCGAGTACCGCATCGCCCATCTGCGGGACCGGCTGGCGAGCGAGGACATCGCCGAACTCGGCATCCGTATCGAACAGCGCGGGACGGCCGTGATGCTCTACGGCACGGTCTCCAGCCCGGCCTGCCGGGAGGAGATCCTGCGGATCGCCGAGGAGGAGCTGTCCGGGCTGCCCCTGCGCGCGGACCTCGTCGTCGTCTGCGGCGACGCACCCGACCATCCGGAGGAGCTGTCGTGATCCGAGTAGCGGCGGTGGGCGACATCCACCTGGGCCCGGGGAGCGCGGGGGTGCTCCGGCCGGCCTTCGAGTCCCTCGGCGACTGCGCGGACCTGCTGCTGCTCGCCGGTGACCTGACGCGCCACGGCACGGTCCAGGAGGCCGAGATCGTGGCCGGCGAGGTGCGGGGCCTCGATGTGCCGGTGGTGGCGGTCCTGGGCAACCACGACTACCAGAGCGACCAGCAGGACGAGGTGACGGCCGCCCTCGACAGCGCGGGCGTGACCGTGCTGGAGGGGGCGGGCACCGTGCTGAGCGTCGGCGGGACGCGCGTGGGCATCGCCGGGACCAAGGGGTTCGGCGGCGGTTTCGCCGGGCGCAGCGGCGGCGAGTTCGGCGAACCGGTCATGAAGGAGTTCATCCGGTACACCCGCCGCTGCGCGGACGGGCTGCGGGACTCGCTGACCATGCTGTCGGAGGCCGACTGCGCGGTACGCATCGCCCTGACCCACTACGCCCCGGTGCCGGACACCCTCGCGGGCGAGCCGCTGGAGATCTACCCGTTCCTGGGCAGCTACCTGCTGGCGGAGGCGGTGGACGAGGCCGGCGCCGACCTGGCCGTCCACGGGCACGCGCACATGGGCACCGAGCACGGCATGACGAGCGCGGGGGTACGGGTGCGCAATGTCGCCCAGCCGGTGATCGGCCGGGCGTTCGCGGTCTACCACCTGCCGGTGCACGCCGGACGCGGCCCCTCCGGCGACGGCGCCGTGAGCGCGGGAGCGGCGGTGGGCTCGGCGGCGGGCCGCCGGTAGCGGCCGGGCCGCACCGGGCGCCGGCCGGCGGCCGGATTCCGTGGCGGGTTAGGGGGGCCCGCGCGAGGGGTAACGGAGCATACTGCGACATATCAGGCATTGCCCTACAGGCGTCGTACCGACGAAGCAGAGGAGCCGAGGATCGTGACGGACGTATCGAGCCAGGGGCCCGCACCCGGCGACGACCGGAAGGTACTCACCAATCGGCAGGGCCACCCGGTCTACGACAACCAGAATCAGCGCACGGTCGGCGCCCGGGGACCGGCCACGCTGGAGAACTACCAGTTCCTGGAGAAGATCAGCCACTTCGACCGGGAGCGGATCCCCGAGCGGGTGGTCCACGCCCGTGGTGTCACCGCCTACGGCTACTTCGAGGCCTACGGGTCCTGGGGGGACGAGCCGATCAGCCGCTACACCCGGGCCAAGCTGTTCCAGGAGCGCGGCAAGCGCACCGACCTGGCCGTGCGCTTCTCCACGGTCATCGGCGGCCGTGACTCCTCCGAGGCGGCCCGCGACCCGCGCGGCTTCGCGGTCAAGTTCTACACCGAGGACGGCAACTGGGACCTGGTCGGCAACAACCTGGGCGTCTTCTTCATCCGGGACGCGATCAAGTTCCCGGACGTCATCCACGCCCTCAAGCCCGACCCGGTCACCTTCGAGCAGCAGCCGCGCCGGATCTTCGACTTCATGTCGCAGACGCCCGAGGCGATGCACATGCTGGTCAACCTGTTCTCCCCGCGCGGGATCCCCGCCGACTACCGCCACATGCAGGGGTTCGGCGTCAACACCTACAAGTGGGTCAACGCCGAGGGGAAGACCGTCCTGGTCAAGTACCACTGGATGCCCAAGCAGGGTGTGCGCAGCATGACCGAGGAGGACGCGGCCAACGTCCAGGCCGACTCGCTGGGTCACGCCACCAAGGACCTGTACGAGGCGGTCGCCCGCGGGGACCACCCCGAGTGGGAGCTGCTGGTCCAGATGATGGAGGACGGCGAGCACCCGGAGCTCGACTTCGACCCGCTCGACGACACCAAGACCTGGCCGGAGCAGGAGTTCCCGCCGAAGCCGGTGGGCCGGATGGTGCTGGACCGGATGCCGGAGGACTTCTTCGCCGAGAACGAGCAGATCTCGTTCGGCACCGGTGTCCTCGTCGACGGCCTGGACTTCTCCGACGACAAGATGCTCGTCGGCCGGACCTTCTCGTACAGCGACACCCAGCGCTACCGGGTCGGCCCCAACTACCTCCAGCTCCCGGTCAACCACGCCAAGAACGCGTCGGTGCGCACCAACCAGCGCGGCGGCCAGATGGCGTACTACGTGGACGGCGGCGGGGAGAACCCCACCGTGAACTACGAGCCGTCGATCCTGGGCGGCCTGCGCGAGGCCGAGTACCCCACCCATGACGAGCAGGGCCCGGAGATCCGGGGCGGGCTCACCCGCAAGCGCATCCCGCGCACCAACGACTACCTCCAGGCGGGCCAGCGCTACCTGCTCATGCAGGAGTGGGAGCGCGACGACCTGGTGCACAACTTCGTCAACCTGCTGTCCCAGTGCGACCGGCCGGTGCAGGAGCGCATGGTGTGGCACTTCCTGCTGGTCGAGAACGACCTCGGGCTGCGGGTCGGCGAGGGTCTGGGCATCGCCCCGAAGGACGTCGCCCACCTGGAGCCGCTGCAGAGCCAGGACCTCACCGAGGAGGACCGCAAGCGCCTGGCCAATCTCGGGGACAACCCGCCCCGGGACGTCGAAGGGCTCACCATGACGCACTGCGTTCCCAATGAGCGGCACGTCGTCACACGCTGACCGCCCGCTCCGCGCGACGGGGCCCCGTCCGGTTCACCGGCGCGGGGCCCCGCGCGCCGGCGCCGGGGCGGGGCCCGGCGGGGGGGGCCACGGTGGCACCCCCCCCCGGGGCCGCGAGGGCGGGCGGGCGGG